>JBAUXQ010000414.1:0-3950 GCA_049584355.1 Roseiarcus sp.
GAGCCAGTCGATATAGACGCGGACCGCCCAATGCGCGACGGCCGCGCCATCGACGTCATCGAGCGCGCCGGGAGCCGGCTCGGCGGCCAGGCGTGACAGATAGAGCGGCCCGCCGGCCTTCGGGCCGGTGCCCGAGAGCCGGGAGCCGCCGAACGGCTGCACGCCGACGGTCGCGCCGATGATGTTGCGGTTGACATAGATGTTGCCGGCTTCGATCCGCTCGGTGACGCGCGCAATTGTTTCATCGATGCGGGTGTGGAGGCCGAACGTAAGGCCGTAGCCTGCGGCGTTGATGTCGTCGATCAGCGCGTCGAGCGCCTCGCGCCTGTAACGCAGGACGTGCAGAACCGGTCCGAACACCTCGCGCTCGACCTCGGCGACCCTGGCGATTTCAATCAAGGTCGGGGCGATGAACGTGCCGCGCGCCGCTGCTTCGCCGAGGGGAGCTTGAGTCAGCTTGTGCCCACGGCGCGACATCGCCTCGATGTGGGCCGTGATCGCATCGCGCGCCTGCGCCGTGATGACCGGGCCGACATCGACCGAAAGCTTGCGCGGGTCGCCGACCTCGAGCTCCGCCATTGCGCCTTTCAGCATGTCGAGGATGCGGTCGGCCACGTCGTCCTGCAGGCAGAGGATGCGCAAGGCCGAACAGCGTTGCCCGGCCGAATCGAACGCCGACGAGATCACGTCGGCGACGACCTGCTCGGGGAGCGCCGAGGAATCGACCACCAGCGCATTGAGGCCGCCGGTCTCAGCGATCAGCGCCAGGGGCGCGCCTCGGCGGGTCAGGCGGCCGGCGAGCTCCTTTTCGATCAGCCGCGCGACCGGGGTCGAGCCGGTGAAGACGACCCCCTGGACGCGCGGATCGGCGACCAGCGCGCCGCCGACATCGCCTGCCCCAGGCATGAGCTGCAGCCCATCGGGCGGAACGCCGGCCTCGTGCAGCAGCCGAACGGCTTCGGCGGCAATGAGGGGCGTCTCTTCGGCCGGCTTGGCGATCACCGAATTGCCCGCGGCCAGCGCGGCGGCGATCTGGCCGGTGAAAATCGCGAGCGGAAAGTTCCACGGACTGATGCAGATGACGAGGCCGAGCGGGGCAGGAGAGCCGGGAGAGAACGTGCGCGCCGCCTCGTGGGCGTAAAAACGCAGGAAGTCCGCCGCCTCGCGTACTTCGGCGACCGCATTGGCGTAGGATTTGCCGGCCTCGCGCACGATGAGGCCCACCAGCCGATCGTTCTCAGCCTCGAACAGGTCGGCGGCGCGGCGCAGGGTCGCCGCCCGCTCGGTCGGCGAGATCGCCGCAAGAGCGGGCGCGGCGCGGTCGCCGACGTCGATCGCCTCGGCGATCTCGTCAGCGCGCGCGTAACGCGCGAAGCCGACGACATCGCCCCGATCGGCGGGGTTCAGGACCGCCTCGCCCGGCTGGTCTTTCGCCGCGCCGGGCGGAAAGGCGCGCCACGCGGTCTCGGCGCTCGCAGTGAGCCCGTTGGCGAGCTTGGCCAGACGCTGCTCGTCGGACAAGTCGAGTCCGCGCGAATTCAAGCGATCGGGCGCATAGAGGTCGCGCGGGGCCGCGATCTTATCGTGCGGCGCTCCGATCGGCTGGATTGCGCGGGCGATAGTCACGGGGTCGGCGACGAGGTCGTCCATGGCGACGCTCGCGTCGGCGATGCGGTTGACGAACGAGGTGTTCGCGCCGTTCTCGAGCAGGCGGCGAACGAGATAGGCGAGCAGCGTCTCATGCGAGCCGACCGGCGCATAGACCCTGCACGGGCGGTCGAGCTTGTCGCGGCCGACCACCTCCTCGTAGAGCGGCTCGCCCATTCCGTGCAGGCATTGGAATTCGTATTGGCCGCGATAGAAGTTGGGGCCGGCGAAAACGAGCACGGAAGCGAGCGTCTGGGCGTTGTGGGTGGCGAATTGCGGAAAGACCGCGTCCGGCGCCGCGAGCAATTTGCGCGCGCAGGCGAGGTAGCTGACGTCGGTGTGGACCTTGCGGGTGAACACTGGAAAGCCGTCGAGCCCGTCGACCTGCGCCCGCTTGATCTCCGAATCCCAATAGGCGCCCTTGACGAGGCGGATCATCAACCGGCGGCTCGAGCGGCGCGCGAGATCGATGAGCCAGTCGATGACGAAGGCGCAGCGCTTGCCATAGGCCTGGATGACGAAGCCGAGGCCGTTCCAGCCCATGAGATCCGGGTCGAAGCAAAGCGCCTCGAGGAGATCGAGCGAGAGATCGAGCCGGTCGGCTTCCTCGGCGTCGATGTTGAGGCCGATGTCGTAGGTCTTGGCGAGCGCCGCGAGCCCTTTGACCCGCGGCAGGAGTTCGTTCATCGCGCGGGCGCGCTTGATCCGCTGATAGCGCGGGTGGAGGGCCGAGAGCTTGATCGAAATGCCGGGCCCCTCATAGATGCCGCGGCGATGCGAGGCTTTGCCGATGACGCGGATGGCGTGCTGGTACTCCTCGAGATAACGCGCCGCGTCCTCGGCGTTGGTCGCCGCTTCGCCGAGCATGTCGTAGGAGAAGGTGAAACCGCGGGCCTCGCGGTCGCGGCTCGCTCCGATCGCCTCCTCGATCGTGCGGCCGGTGACGAACTGCTCGCCCATCAGTCGCATGGCGACATCGACGCCGCGGCGGATGATCGGCTCGCCGCTGCGGGCGATGAGGCGCGTCAGCGCCGCCGACAGGCCCTGCTCGCTGGTCGTCGTGACCAGCCGGCCGGTCAGCACCAAGCCCCAGGTGGCGGCGTTCACGAACATCGACGGGCTGTGGCCGAGATGCGCGCGCCAGTCGCCGGGCGCAAGCTTGTCGCGGATCAGCGCGTCGCGGGTGGCGGCGTCGGGAATGCGCAACAGCGCCTCGGCGAGGCACATCAGCGCCACCCCCTCCTGGCTCGAGAGCGAATATTCGTGGATCAAGCCCTCGACGCCGCTCGAGCGCGTCATGGCTCTCAAGCTGGCGACGAGACTGCAGGCCAGCGACTCGATGCGGCCGGCTTCGTTGGGATTGGCGGCCGCCATGGCGATAAGCGGCGGCATGCATTCGGGCTCCGGGCGCCGATAGGCCGCCGTGATCTCGGCCCGGAGCGGCGATTGCGAGAGAACATCGGGGCGGAACGCGGCGAAGATGTCGGCGGCGTCGGTCATGGGCAGCTCCCGGAGGCGAATCCAAGGTCGCGCGCGGCGACGTCGGGTGGCGACAGGCCAATCCTATTATCGGGAAGGGCGTTTTGCCTATGCCGTGAAATCGCTGCCGGCGTCTCGCCTCACGCTTTGCCGTTCGCATTTCCCGGGACGACTAGATAAACAGTCGCCAGGGCGGACGGAAGGAGAGGCTTGGGTCATGCGCGCGATCGGCTTCGCCGGCTGGAGCGGAGCGGGCAAGACGACGCTCATCGTCCGCCTCATTCCGGAACTGAACCGTCGCGGCTTGAGCGTCTCAACGATCAAGCACGCCCATCACGGCTTCGATCTCGACCAGCCGGGCAAGGATTCCTACGTCCATCGCGCCGCCGGCGCGCATGAGGTGCTGGTCGCTTCCGCCAATCGGCTGGCGCTGATGCGGGAATTGCGCGGGGCGCCGGAGCCGTCGCTTGCCGATCTTCTGCGGCTGCTTGCGCCGGTCGACCTCGTTCTGGTCGAGGGGTTCAAGCGCGACTCCCTGCCCAAGATCGAGGTCCATCGTGCGGCCAACGGCAAGCCGCCGATCCACCCGCAAGACGATTGCATCGTTGCGCTGATCAGCGATTGCCTCGATCCCCCCGGACACTTGCCGCATGCGTCGATCGACGACATCGCCGCCGCGGCCGATCTCGTGCTTGCGCATGCGCGCCCGCTCGCCGAAATTCTTGCCGCGTTTTAGCTTCTAACCGAGGAGCGCCGACGGCGCGTCTCGAAGCACGTTCCGCAACCGGCGCCGTCTCCTGAATCATCCTTGCTTCGCACGGCCC
>JBAUXQ010000415.1:0-6894 GCA_049584355.1 Roseiarcus sp.
TCGCCGGGCCTGCGAAACCTCGCCCTTATATGGGGGTGAAAGTTCCACGACAACGGCGCCCTTCGCCGGCTGCGTTTGTAGACCAGGCGACCTGCTCGCCGGAGCCGTTGAACAGCTGCGTCGGACGTGCGGAATCGTCGTCGAAGAAGTTGACTTGGATGGCGGAGAGACAAGCCCGGACATGACGGAAAAGCCGGCGCGCGACGCGATGAGCGCCGTTCAGACCTTTTCGACCTGGCCGAATTCGAGATCGACCGGCGTCGCCCGGCCAAAGATCGACACGGCGACCTTGACCCGCGAACGCGATTCGTCGACTTCCTCGACCACGCCGTTAAACGAGGCGAACGGCCCGTCGGCGACGCGCACGTTTTCGCCGATCTCGAACCGGATCGCCGCCTTCGGCCGCTCGACCCCATCGGCGACCTGTCCCTTGATCCGATCGGCCTCAAGATCGGGGATCGGCATCGGCTTCTTGTCGGCGCCGAGAAAGCCGGTCACCTTGGGCGTGTTCTTGATCAGATGGTAGACCTCGTCGGTGAGGTCGCATTTGACCAGCACGTAGCCGGGGAAAAACTTCCGTTCCGAGTTGATCTTGCGCCCGCGGCGCACTTCCACGACCTGCTCGGTCGGCACCAGGATTTCTTCGAATTTGTCGGATAGGCCGCGCTGGCTCGCCTGCTCTCGAATGGATTCGGCCACCTTCTTCTCGAAGTTGGAATAGGCGTGGACAATGTACCAGCGCATGTTCATGTTCAGGCGTTCCGCATCAATTCTTAAGCCTCGCGTCCAATGATCGACGTTTAGCCGCCGCGGCCGAAGCCGAGCGCCAGCGACACAACCTGGCGCAGCACCTGATCGACCACGACGAAGAACAGGCTCGTAAACACCACCAGCACCAGCACCAAGCCGGTGGTGATGAGGGTCTCGCGTCTGGTCGGCCAGACTACCTTGGCGGCCTCGGCGCGGACTTGCTGAATGAACTCGAATGGATTGGTCATTACTCGTCGATGTTGGCTTTGGGGCTTCCGGCGCAGAGGGCGGCCTTGGCCCAGCCAGAAAAACTCGCGGCGCGGAGCCTCCCGGCGCCGCGCCACCTCGACCTCATATAGGATCGGATGGCCTCTCGCCAAGCGAAATGTGACATTCCGGTGTGCGAATCGCCCAGAATGAGGGCGCGGCGGGTTCATAAAGACCTATCGGTTTTGTCGGGCGGCCCCATGATCACCCTTTCCCTGGCCATGATCGTCAAAAACGAAAGCGCGACGATCGAGCGGGCGCTGAACTGCGCCAAGCTCTTTGCCGACGAGATGATTGTCGTCGACACCGGCTCGACGGATGATACCGTCGCCAAAGCCGAGGCGATGGGGGCCAAGGTGCGCCATTTCGGCTGGATCGACGATTTCGCCGCGGCGCGCAATTACTCGTTTTCGCAATGCGCAATGGACTGGATCATCTGGCTCGACGGCGACGACGTGATTTCGTCCGAGAATCAGAACCGCATCCTCGACCTCAAGCGGAGCGTCTTGAATGACGACCTTCAGGCGATCTACCTGCGCTACGTCTACCCGCCTTTCCAGCAATGGCGGGAACGAATGGCGAGGCGGATCCTGTTCGCCGAGAACAAACTCCGATGGAAGAACCCGGTCCACGAGTTCATCGACGGCATCGACAGCCAGAAAGTGAAGTCTTTCGACACGATCTCGATCGTGCACGACACCCCGCCCGACCGGCATGCGCTGAAGAAAGATCGAAATATTTCACTTCTGCGCAAGCACTACGCCAGCGGTGCGACCGACGACCGCAGCCTCTATATCTACGCCGTCGAGTGCCTGCACAGCTTGCTGAAGGACGAGGGCGAGCGGATTCTCGACCGCTTCTTCTCCCAGGTCAAGATTTGCGAGTATCGCTATGAAATACTTAGCAAAATGTACAACTTCTTCATCCATTTTGGCGAGCCGCAAAGGGCGGTTGAGGCGCTTGGCAGGGCGATCGCCGAGGATCCCTCGCGCGCCGAGGCCTATTACAAGCTCGGAAGGCACCTCAGCGACAAGGCCGATCGACCGGCCGAGGCCATTCCTCTGCTGACGGTCGCGAGCATGATCCGCATCCCCGGTCACGGGACGCCCGAAGTGGAGGCCTATAGCTACGGCCCATGGGATTCGCTTTGCCGAGCGCATTTTCGGCTCGAGAATATCGACGCGGCCCGGCGACTGGCGGCCAAAGCGCTTGAGCGAGAGCCCCCGGACGGCAAATGGCTCGCGGAACTGGCGCGTTGGGAGGAAACGGCGCCGGCGTTCGAACCACTGCCGCCGCAATGGCGGGAATGGACCGAAGGCAACCTCGGCAAAGGCGTGCCGCGGTGGACGATCATTCGCATCCTCGAAGAAAACGGCTTCGGTCCAAGGCAAATCGTCGAAGGTCTGCGGCCCTCCGACCGAAAGGCGCAGCACGGTAAGACTTGATCGTGACGAGTAGTGGGCTAATTTGAAATGACGTGGTTTTCTTTGTTGTGGAAACAGGACGGCGAATGGCGCATGGTGCGATCATGCCAGAAATCGAGCCCTACAGCGTTCGGGTCAGAGAGGATGCAAATCGTCCGGGCCGGTATCGATGGGACGTTTTTGAAACCGAGCGGCTCCGCGACACGTCGATGTTCAGTTTTGCGACAAGACGTGAAGCCCAGACAGACGCCGATAAGTTTGTCGTAAAGCTCCTTGCGACCTGGCGAAACAACAATTGAGCAAGCATCCAAAACGCCTGCGCGACCTAGACCAATGGGCGAAACGCATGGTCGATGACGCCGCGAGGGGCCGCTACCCCGTGAGACGACAAGATCCGCTCGACGGACTCCCGGCTGCTGGCCGCTTCCGCAGGTCTTGACTGACCTTGCGCCAATCCGGGCAACGGCGCTTGGATGGATTCTCTGGACGCCGGCGCCGCCGGAGTCGACTGCTGCCCCACCAAGGCGGGCGAGGCGGTCGAATATTCGCTCTCGAACGGCATGGTCGCGCGCCTTGCGAACCTCGACGCCTCGATCGCGTTTTCGTCCTACCAGTCGGGCATTCTCTATTTCCTCGGGCGGAGTCCCGAGGGCGCCCATCTCCATCAGTCCGTCCTGCCGAAGCCGATGGGGATATCCCTCGACGGTCCGGACCGGCTGACGCTAGCGTCGGGCGCCCAGGTCGTTCGGTTCCAGAATGTGCTTGCCCCCCACGAGCGTATCAACGACGCCTTTGACGCCTGCTACGTCCCGCGAACCTTCCATCTCACCGGCGATCTCGATCTGCATGACATCGGCGTCGACGGCATGGATCGGCCGATTTTCGTCAACACGCGCTTCAATTGCTTGGCGACACTGTCGCCCAAGCATAGCTTCGCGCCGATCTGGAAGCCGCCGTTCATCACCGGAATGCTCGACGGCGACAAGTGCCATCTCAACGGGCTCGCCATGCGCAAGGGCAAGCCCGCCTATGTCACGGCGGCCAGCCGGTCGGACGTGATCGACGGCTGGCGCGACCGGCGCGCGGACGGCGGCGTCGTGGTCGACGTCGAAGCCAATAGGATCGTTTGCGAAGGCTTGTCGATGCCCCATTCGCCGCGGATGCATCGCGGCGAGCTTTGGCTTCTAAATTCGGGGACCGGCGAACTCGGCGTTGTCGAGGGTCTGAGCGGCAAGGGACGCTTCGCGCCGCGGGCCTTCTGCCCCGGCTTTCTCCGCGGCCTCGCCTTTCGCGACAAATACGCCTTCGTCGGCCTGTCGAAGCCGCGTTACAAGCGCTTCGAGGGGCTCGCCCTCGACGACCGGCTCAAGCGAGCCGACGCCGAGCCCTGGTGTGGCGTGCAGATCATCGACCTCGACGCCGGCGGGTGCATCGACTGGCTCAGGATCGACGGCGCGGTCGCGGAGCTTTTTGACGTCGCCGTCATTCCCGGCGCTAAACGCCCCATGGCGCTCACGCCCTTTTCCGGCGAAGCGGCCGCGCTCATCACCTTCGAGGCGAATTGACGCGAGGGCGGGGCGACAATGTCGCGGCTTTTCTGCAGCGCGTTGCGACCTCGTCCTTCGAGGCCGCTTCGCAGCGTCTTGGGACGAGGTCCGTGGATGGCGCCCCGTTCCAACCCGTTGGCGACATGCCCTAGACCCGAAAGTGCTTCGAGAGCTTCAGCCCCTGGTGCTGGTAGTTGGAGCCAGGGTCCGAGCCATAGAGCTCGTCGGCCGCGCCGGCGAGTTTTTCATACACTAGGCGCCCGACCGGCTGGGCGTCCTCGAGCAGGAACGGCACGTCGCGGCTGCGAACCTCGAGCACCGCCCGCGCGGACGGGCGCCCGTCCGCGCCTTGCCCGAAGCCTGGATCGAAGAAGCCGGCGTAGTGGACGCGAAACTCGCCGATCGCCGGGTCGATCGGGGCCATCTCGGCGGCGAGATCGGCCGGGATCTGTACCTTCTCGCGCGACGCCAAAATATAGAACTGATCAGGATCGAGAATCAGGCGCCGGTCGTCGCGGGCGTGAATCGGCTCCCAGAAATCCTCCATGGCGTAGCCGCGCAGCCGATTGACGTCGATGACGTCGCTGTTCTTGATCGCCCGATAGCCGACGACGCTCTCGCCCAAGCCACCAAGATCGATCCTGAGCACCACGCCTTCGCGCAGGTCGAGCTCGCCATCGACGAGCGGGCTCAAGAGGTGCCGCTTGCGTATATCGGCGTCGTCGAGGGTGAACGTATGCTTGTCGCGCTGCTGGGGGTGGCGGCTGCGGAACCGGACCTGGCTCAGTTTCGACCCCGCCTTGACCCGGACGCTGAAGCTGCGCGGCGAGATCTCGAGCCAAAGCTCGCCCTTGTACTCGAGCGGGACGTCGTCGAACGCCTCTCCGCCGTCGACGATGAGGCGAGTGAAAATGTCGAGCCGGCCGGTCGAGCTTTTGGGGTTTGCCGCGCCGGAAAGGTTCGGCCTGAGCTCGAGGCGCTCGATGAGCCGCGCGACATAGACGATGCCTTTCTCGAGCACCGCCCCCTTGCCCGCGAGCGACACCGGCTCGGCATTGAGGCTTTGCAGCCGCTCGCGGACCGAGCATCCGCGCCCCGGCAGGAAGCTCGCGCGCACTCGATAGGCTTCCTTGCTGATCCTCAAGTCCAGGCTCGCCGGCTGGAGCTGCGAGGGCTCGAAGTCGATCTCCGCCCGGATCAGTTTACGCCCGATCATGGCGCGAATCTTCTGTCGGCCGAAGAGGCCGAACGGCGCCGAGAACAGCGCGTCGGCCACGCCTGGCTCGGCGGTGTCGAGGATGACGGGAAGGGAGGATCGGGTCGGCGTCAACGGAGGAGCCTCGAAGGGCGATTCGCGTTGGTAGCGCCCCGCAACCTTTAAACCAAGACTTGGGCTTGACGCCAAGACTTCGCCCCGGCTATTCAAGGGTTTCCCGTGGTCATTTGAGCCGGTCGGCTTGCCGCCACGTTAAACATCGGGCTAAAAGATCGGGGCGCTCCTAACACCTTCGCCTCGTCTCGAGCCCCGAAAAAGGCGCGCTCGCGCGCGCGAGAGGACTTGAACGATGACGACCCCGCGAAAATCCCGCGATCCGAAAACGCTGAGGCCGGCGACGCAGCTCATCCACGGCGGGTCGCTGCGATCGCGGTTCGAAGAGACGTCGGAAGCGCTTTTTCTCACCCAGGGCTACCTCTACGACACCATGGAGATCGCCGAGGCGCGCTTCAAGGGCGACGATCCGGGTTTCGTCTACTCGCGCTTCTCCAACCCGACCGTGTCGATGTTCGAGCGGCGAATGGCGCTGCTCGAGGGCGCCGAGGCGGCGCGCGCCACCGCGAGCGGCATGGCCGCGGTCACGGCCTCCTTGATGGGCCAGCTCAAGGCGGGCGACCACATCGTCGCCGCGCGGGCCTTGTTCGGCTCGTGCCTCTACGTGGTCGAGGAGCTCCTGCCGCGCTTCGGCGTGGTCTCGACCCTCGTCGACGGCGCGGACCTTGACGCATGGCGGGCGGCGGTGCGCCCGAACACCAAAACGGCGTTCCTCGAATCGCCGACCAACCCGACGCTCGAAATCGTCGATATCGCCGCCGTCGCAGAGATCATGCATCGGGCTGGCGCGACGCTGGTTGTCGACAACGTGTTCGCGACGCCTTTGCTTCAGCATCCGATGAAGCTCGGCGCTGATTGCGTCGTCTATTCGGCGACCAAGCACATCGACGGCCAGGGGCGCGTGCTTGGCGGGATCATCCTGGCGTCCGAGAAATTCATCACTGACCACATTCACAATTTCCTCCGCCAGACCGGCCCTTGTCTCTCGCCCTTCAACGCCTGGACGCTCCTGAAGTCGCTGGAGACGCTGACCGTACGGGTTGCGGCGCAAACCCGCACCGCGGGGAAGATCGCCGAATTCCTCAGCACTGATCCGGCGGTCGTGCGCACCCTCTATCCGGGCCGCGCCGATCACCCGCAAGCGGCGCTCGCAAGGCGGCAGATGGAGGCTGGCGGCACGATGCTCTCGTTCGAGGTTGCCGGCGGCAAGGCGGCGGCGTTCCGGGTCGCCAACGCGCTCACGATCATCGGCATCTCGAACAATCTCGGCGACGCCAAGAGCCTCATCACCCATCCGGAGACGACGACCCACCAGCGGCTCAAGCCCGAACAGCGGGCGGCGCTCGGCATAGCGCCGGGCCTGTTGAGGCTGTCTGTCGGCCTCGAGGACGCCGATGACCTGATCGAGGATCTGGCGCAGGCGCTCGACAAGGCGTCACTGCCGCGCCGCCACGCGGCGGAGTGAAGTTTGCGGGCGCGGTCGATCACCGCTCCCTTTAGCCGCGCTCGCTGAGCGCGGCTAACGCGCTCAGCGACCGCGTCTACAAACCAGCGTCACTTTTCCAGATCGGCCAGC
>JBAUXQ010000416.1:0-1701 GCA_049584355.1 Roseiarcus sp.
GGCGGCGACCTCGGCTGGTTCACCAAGGACCGCATGGTGCCGGAATTCTCCGAGGCGGCGTTCAAGCTGAAGAAGGGCGAGATTTCCGAGCCAGTCAAGACCCAGTTCGGCTGGCACATCATCAAGATCGAGGACACGCGCACCAAGAGCTTCCCGCCCTTCGAGCAGATCAAGGATCAGGCGGCGCGTTATGTCGCCCAGAAGGCGGAGAGCGACGCGGTCGCGCAGCTCCACAGCGCGGCCAAGATCGAGTTCTTCGACGCCGACGGCAAGCCGCTGCCGCCGGAGGCCCAGGCGGCCGATCCGGGCAAGGAAGCCCCTGCCCCTGCCGCCGCCCCCGCGCCGGCCGACAAGCCCAAGACGCCCTGACCCGAGGTCACGGGCTTCGCGAGAGCGGGCATACCGGCCCGCTCCGGTTGTTGTTTCGGAAAGGTCCATGGCCGCTCCCGCTCCGCTCTCGCCGCTGGCGCCGAAGACCTATCCCGTCCTGCCCCCGATCGCCGGCGTCCGCTTCGCGACCGTCGAAGCCGGGGTTCGCTATGCGGGGCGAACCGACGTCATGATGGCGCTGTTCGACCGGCCGGCGGCGGTCGCGGGCGTGTTCACCCGCTCCAAGTGCCCCTCGGCCCCGGTCGACTGGTGCCGCGCCCATCTCAGCGGCGGGTCGGCGCGGGCGCTGATCGTCAATTCCGGCAACGCCAACGCATTCACCGGCGGCGTCGGCGCTGCCGCGGTCGCCCATGTCGCGGAGGCCGCCGCCAAGGCGGTCGGCGCGCTTACCAGCGAAATCTTCATGGCTTCGACAGGCGTCATCGGCGAGCCGCTCGACGGAACGCGGATCGCGCGGGTGATGGGCGCGCTGGTCGCGGAGGCGAAGGCCGATGCGCTCCTTGGCGCCGCCAAGGCGATCATGACCACCGACACCTATCCGAAGATCGCGACCGCACGCGTCAAGCTGGGCGACGCCGAGGTCGTTATCAACGGCATCGCCAAGGGGGCAGGCATGATCGCTCCCGACATGGCGACCATGCTGGCTTACGTCTTCACCGACGCGCCGATCGCGCCGGGCGCGCTCCAGGCGATGCTGTCGAAATCGGTCGAGGGGTCGTTCAACGCGATCACCGTCGACAGCGACACTTCGACTTCGGACACGTTGATGATCTTCGCCACCGGCCAGGCTCGGGGCGCGCCTCGAATTGAGGACGCCGCCGATCCGCGCGCCGCCGCCTTCCGGCGGGCGCTCGACAAGCTCCTGCGCAATCTTGCGCAACAGGTGGTGCGCGACGGCGAAGGGGCGCGCAAGTTCATCACCGTCAACGTCGAAGGCGCGGCGAGCCGCAAGGCGGCCAGGCGCATTGCGTTCTCGATCGCCAATTCGCCGCTCGTCAAGACCGCCTGCGCCGGCGAGGACGCCAATTGGGGGCGGGTCGTCATGGCGGTCGGCAAGGCCGGCGAGAAGGCCGAGCGCGACGCGCTCGACATTTTCTTCGGCAAGATCCGCGTCGCCCATGAAGGCATGCGCGACCCGGCTTATGACGAAGCGGAGGCGTCGGCCTATATGAAGCGCGACGCGATCGAGATCACCGCCGACCTTCACATCGGGCGCGGGCGCGCGACGGTGTGGACCTGCGACCTGACGAAGGAATATGTCGCGATCAACGGCGACTATCGCTCGTGAAGCGGGACTTTTTCGCGCGCCCT
>JBAUXQ010000417.1:0-3630 GCA_049584355.1 Roseiarcus sp.
GCGCCCGACCTTCTGCCAGCGCCCGCGGCGCCCGACGGCCTGCCGCCCGCGCCAAATATCGACGAGCCGCTCGACATTGCGCATCTCGGCGCGCCGGACCCTGACGCCGCTTCGCCGAATGTCTCGCGTGGACCGGGCGAGGGACCCGACGCCGCTTTGCCGCCGGCGCCGATCGAAGAGACCAATCCGTCGCCTCCGGTGCTTCCGGCCGGAGCGGCGCCGAGCGTCGATATGGAGCCGACTTCGACACTCGGAGACCACGACAATTGAGGTAACTCTTCAGCCGGCGTCCGCAGACGGCGCCTTTGGATTGGCGCCCTTCGCCGGCTTGCGAAGCTCGCGCCACGAGTCGTTCTGGGCGATCATTTGGCGGATCGCCTCGACGTTGGCGCGCGCGGCTTCGGGGGACAGGTCTGTCAGCCCGACACGCTCGGCCTCGCCGAATTTTCCTTCCAGCGCCAGCACCAGCGCCAAATCTCCCCGCATCCGCGCGTCGGCTTTCGGGCTCTGGGCCGCCTGTCTCAGCGCCTGCTCGGCCTCTGGCAATTGCTTCGCCAGCGCCAATGAGAGGCCCATGTTGGTCAGCACGCCCGGCTCGCCCGGCGAGATCTTCAGCGCGTCGCGATAGAATTGCATCGCGCTCGCGTGATCGCCCAGCCGATCGGCGACTGTGCCTTGCACCGACATGACGTCCCATCGCGGGGCGTCGGGCGTATCGGCGCGCGTCAGCACGTCCTTGGCCTGAGCCAGTTGACCAGCGTCGGCCAGCGCCTTGCCGTATTCGCCGAGCACATCGAAATCCTTCGGGGCTTTGATGGCCGCCGTCTGGATGACGGCGACCGCCTCGCTGTAGCGGGTGAGCGCCCGCAACGCCCGAGCATATTCGATCGAGGCGATCTTCTCGCCGGGATTGCGCTCGTAGCGCTTGCCGCAATCGTCGGCGTAGGCCCTGAGTTTCGTCTCGTCCGCCGGCGGCGTCGATCCGCTGATCGAGCCGGTGACGTCGCCGAAGTCATTGCAGCCGGCGAGCGGCGCCGCGACGGCTGCGACGGCGGCAGCCATCAACACGCGCAGCGCGACCGCGAAGCAGGGTGAATATCGCAAACGCGGCATAGGGGGCCTGCACAGGCAAGTGGAGACTGCACGGGCGAGCCTCGGCCTCGAATCTTGCGCCAGGCGGCCTTGATTTGTGTCCGCGTCAGCGGTCGCGAGGCGACCGAACGTGGATCACGACCCGTCTTCAGCATCCCCTCCGGTCCGCCGTAACGCGGTTGACGACAGCGACGAACGCCGCCCGTGCAGAAATAGCAGGGCCGGCGGCCGCATGGCCGCAAAGCGGGCGGCGTCGCGCTCCGGCGCGCGCCAGGGAGCAAGCGCTGCGCCGGCCCGGCCGGAGGTCGCGCTCAAGGTCGAGCCGGGCCGATCGACGACGACGATCGGCACGAGGTCGGCGATCGCGCGCCAATGGCGCCAGCGATGGAACTGTCGCAGGTTGTCCGCGCCCATGATCCAGACGAAATGCACGCGGGGCGCGCGACGCTTGATCCATGCGAGCGTCTCATAGGTGTAGCGCGAGCCGATGCGCGCCTCGATATCCGACACGACGACGCGCGGGCCGGCGACGAGGCGGCGCGCCGCCTCGACGCGCTTTTGCAGCGCCGCCAGCTCGCCCTGCGATTTGAGCGGATTGCCGGGCGTCACCAGCCACCAGACGCGATCGAGCTGAAGCCGCCTGAGCGCCAGCCGGGTGATGAGGGCGTGACCCTCGTGCGGCGGGTTGAACGAACCGCCGAGCAGGCCGATTCGCATGCCCGGCGCAGACGGAGGCAGGCGCGGAACAGGCGTCACGACGGCGCCTGTGCGGCCAAAAGCTCCGCTTGGCGCTCGGCAGTCAGCGCGTCGATGATCTCGTCGAGGCCTTCGCCTTCCATGATGCGATCGAGCGAATAGAGCGTCAGATTGATGCGATGGTCGGTCACCCGCCCCTGAGGGAAATTGTAGGTCCGGATGCGCTGCGATCGGTCGCCGGAGCCGACCTGGGAGCGCCGTTCCTGCGCCCGCTCGGCGTCGAGCTTCTGGTTTTTGGCGTCCAGGATGCGCGAGCGCAAGAGGGCCATCGCCTTGGTGCGGTTGCGATGCTGGGAACGCTCCTCCTGCATCGCGACCACCACCCCGGTCGGTAGATGGGTAATGCGAATCGCCGATTCGGTCTTGTTGACGTGCTGGCCGCCGGCGCCAGAGGAGCGATAGGTATCGACCTTGAGATCGGCCTCATTGATGACGAGATCCGCCTCCTCGGCGATCGGCAACACGGCGACGGTCGCGGCAGAGGTGTGAATGCGCCCCTGGGTCTCGGTCGCCGGCACGCGCTGGACCCGTTGCACGCCGCTTTCGAACTTGAGGCGAGCGAAGACGCCGCGGCCGGAAATTTCGGCCACGATTTCCTTGAATCCCCCCGCCGTCCCCTCGCTCATCGACAGAATCTCGACCTTCCACCGCTTCCGCTCGACATATTTGGCGTACATGCGGAAGAGATCACCGGCAAACAAGGCCGCTTCGTCCCCGCCAGTGCCGGCTCTGACCTCGAGGATCGCGCCGCCCTCGTCGGCGGCGTCCTTCGGCAAGAGCGCGATCCGAATCGCCTTTGACATGGCCTCCGCTTCGGCCTCGGCCGCGGCGAGCTCGGCGCCGGCCATGGCGCGCATGTCCGAGTCCAGGTCCGGCTCCTTCAGCAGCGCCGTCAGGTCGGCGCGTTCCTTGTCGTTGGCCTCGAACGCCTTGATCGCCGCGACCACCGGCTCGAGTTCGCTGAATTCGCGCGACAACGCGGAATATTGCGCCCCGGCGACGCCTTCGGCGAGGCGGGCGGCGATTTCCTGGTGACGGCGCAGGATCAGATCGAGATTGTCGTTAGCGGCCATGCGAGAGAGCTCAAAAGGGGGGAAGCGGCGGGATGGGACGGACGCTCAGCTTCGCTAGAGGCGCACGCCGAGGCGCTCCGCCAGCTGCTGCAGCGGCTCCCGCAGGGAGGCGTTTTCGCGCCCCTTCGCCAGCATCGGCTCGACCTCGCGCCTCGCCTCGCCGACATTAAGCGTGAGCGTCATCGCCTTGACCGGGCCAATCGACGGCGCCGACATCGAAAGCTCGCGGTAACCGATCGCCATCAGGGTCATCGCCTCGAGCGTCCGGCCGCCGATCTCCCCGCATAAAGTCACCGGCGTTCCGTGCCGCTCGCCGGCGTCGGCGATCGAGCGCAGCGCCCGCAGGAAGCCGACGCTCAGTGGATCGAAGCGATTGGCGACCCGTCGGTTGTCGCGATCGACAGCATAGAGATACTGCATCAGGTCGTTCGAACCAACCGAGAGGAAGTCCGCGGCGGCGGCGATCTCGTCGAGCTGCCACAACAGCGACGGCACTTCGACCATCACCCCGAGACTGGTCGTGCGCGGAGGTTCGTGGCCGCGGCTCTGGCTCCAATTAAGCTCACGATCGAACATCGCCCGCGCCGTTCGGAATTCATCAACGGTCGAAACCATGGGCGCCATGATCTTGAGGTCGCGCCCCGCCGCGGCGCGGATGAAGGCGCGGAATTGCATCCGCAGAAGCGCCGGACGGTCGAGCCCGATGCGC
>JBAUXQ010000418.1:0-1907 GCA_049584355.1 Roseiarcus sp.
GGCCGCGAAACGCTGGTCGCCGGCATGACGGTCGGCTACAAGCTCATTCGCGAGACCTTCACCAGCCGGGTTGCGCTCGACAAGCCCGGGCTCAAGGTCAGGGTCGAATATGTCGACGGGCCGTTCAGCCATCTCGAAAACAACTGGACCTTCCGAGACGAGCCCGAGGGCGACGGCTCGCGCGTCGGCTTCTTCATCGACTACGAGTTCAAGAGCCGCACCCTCGGCGCGCTGATGGGCTCGATGTTCGACGTCGCCTTCCGCAAATTCGCCCGCGCGTTCGAGGAACGCGCGGACGCGGTCTACCGGCGATAGCCGCCCTCGCCGAGCGCGACAAGCGCGCCCGGCGGACGACGCGGGCGAAGTTACTGCTTCGCCGGCGGCGTTGTGGATTTCGCCGGGGGGGCCGGGATCTGGCTGTTCGGTTCGCCCTTGATTGCTCCTGACATCGGCTGTTCCGATTGTTCCGTCACTTCGGTGAGCGAGTCCGGATTGATGACCATCATCACGGGATTGCCCTGGGAGTCCTTTGCCCGGACGAGAAAGGACGAGGGCATGATCGTGATGTTGGTGAACCCGGCTTTGCCGAGATCGTCGCGCAGCCGTTGGCTGATGTGGGCTGGCGCTTTGGCGTTCGGCGCGGCGTTCTGGTCGGTCGCCGATCCGGCAGCGGGGGTCGTCGTCGCGGCCGCCGCCGAACCGGCGAAGCCGCCGGCCAGGAGCAGCGCGCATAGGGTCGTGCTGAGAGCAGTCATGGGTTCCGTCTCCTAGATAGCCGCCCAGCGTCTTGGCAACGGCCGGCGCGCCCGCTCGTTCCAATCCGCGGGGATGATTTTTCCTTCACGCGGCGCCGAGGGTCCCGGCTACTGCGCGGCCGCCTCCAGCAAATCCAGCCCAACACCGACCGAGGCCAGGCGCACGGCGTCGCGGCCGATGGCGCCGAACCGCTCTTCCCGCGCGACCGTGGCCGCGCCCCGCCGCGCGCAGGCGAAATGGACGAGGCCGACCGGCTTCGCAGCCGTCCCTCCGTCCGGCCCGGCGACGCCGGTGACGCTGACCGCGACGTCGGCGCGCGAGGCTTTCAGCGCCCCCTCGGCCATCGCCCGCGCCGTCTCTTCGCTGACCGCGCCGTATCGCGCCAGCGTTGAGGCCGAAACCCCGAGCAATTCCTCCTTGGCCGCGTTGGAATAGACGACAAACCCGCGCTCGACCACGTTGGAAGAGCCCGGAATCTCGGTGAGCAGTCCGGCGATGAGCCCGCCGGTGCACGATTCAGCCGTCGCGACCATCAGGCCCGCGCTGCGATAGCGGACGATGAGTTCGGCGGCGCGGACGAGAAGGTCGGGCGGGAACATTGGACGCTTCTACAAGGCTACGCGACTGGGCGCGACCGCAAAGCGCGCTCAAAGCCGCCCGCCGAGACCCTCGCGCGACGGGATACGCCCGTCACAATTCCATCGAAAGATAATTCTTGATCCGCGGGCGCCGGCCAGACATGACAGCGCGGGCGAGAGACCTCATGGCTGACGGGATTTCAAGGACAGACGCCGTCGTGGTTGCACAGCCGGTATCGGCGCCGCTGACCCGCGCGGCGATCTTCCTGGTCGTGACCATAAACCCTGGCGCGGACGATCGCGCCAGCGTGCGGGCGTTCTGCGCGGACTTCGCGGGCCTGGTTCGCGCGGTTGAGTTTCGCGATCTCGAAGCTGGGCTTTCCTGCGTGTTGGGAATCGGGTCGGACGCCTGGGATCGGCTGTTCGGGAACCCGCGCCCGGCCGAGCTTCACCCCTTCCGGGAGTTCCGGGCCGGATCGCGCCACGCGGTCGCAACCCCGGGGGACCTGTTGTTCCATATCCGCGCCAAGCGGATGGACCTGTGCTTCGAGATCGCGGCGCAAATCATGGGCC
>JBAUXQ010000419.1:0-1645 GCA_049584355.1 Roseiarcus sp.
CGCTGCAGCATCGCGCCTCCGACATGATTGTCGCGCTCGAACAGGCGCGCAGCATGATGTATCTGGCGGCGATGATGGCGGGCGAGGATGACGCGGCCGAACGCGCCAAGGCGATGTCGGCGGTGAAGGCGCAAATCGGCCGCTCGGCCAAGTTCATCGGCCAGCAGGCGGTGCAGATGCACGGCGGCATCGCCATGACTTATGAGTATAAAGTGGGCCATCTGTTCAAGCGCCTGACGATGATCGACGCCGCCTATGGCGACGCCGACGTCCATGTGCGCCGCCTTGCCGAACGTGGCAGCCTGTTCGCCTGAGGACCCTTGTCGAGCGCGACGCGAACCATCCTCGTCACCGGATTCGAGCCTTTCGGCGGCGAGGCCGTCAATGCGTCGTGGGAAGCGGCGCGGAAGCTCGACGGCTGGCGGTTGGGCGAATTCGCGGCGGTCGCGCGCCTTCTGCCCTGCGCCTACGACGCTTCGGTGAAGGAGCTGGTCGGGGCGATCGAGACCCTCCGGCCGGAGGCGATCCTGATGACCGGCCAGGCGGCTCGGCGCGGCGTCGTCTGCGTCGAGCGGTTCGCGCGCAACCTTGATGACGCCGCTGCGCCCGACAACCTCGGCCACCTGCGGAAGGCGGTCACGATCGCCGAAGGCGCGCCGGAACGGCTCGAGGCGGCGGCGCCGGTCAAGGCGATTGCGGGCGCCATAAGAGAGGCGGGAATTCCGGCGCGGGTGTCGAGGAGCGCCGGGGGCTTCGTGTGCAATCATCTCTATTTCGGCGCGTTGCAATACCTGCGCGCAACGGGACGGGCGACGCCCGCCGTGTTCGTGCACCTGCCGGCGACGCCCGGACAGACTCCGCCAGCGTCGAGCGCGAGGCGACTCGTGCCGGCGGACGCGGCGAAGGCGCTCAGAGCGGCGGCGGCGGCCATGGTTGACGTTCGAGCGAAAGCGGCATGACCGGCGCGCCGCTTACCATCGGCGTCGACGGCGGCGCCACCCGCTGCCGCGCGCGGCTGCGCGACGCCGATGGCAAAAAGCTCATCGAGGCGAGCGGGGCGGCGGCGAATATCCATGTCGACTTTGCCGCTGCGATCGCCGTCCTGCGCGCTGTCGTCAGCGAGGTGATGGCCAAGGCCGGGCTCACCAGCGCCGACCGGGCGCGGATCGCGATCGGATTCGGGCTCGCCGGAATCGAGGACCCGAGCGATGCGGCGCGGGTCGTCGAGGCGTTTCCGGACTTGCGCCTCGTGCGGGCGGCGAACGATGCTGTGACCGCATGCATCGGCGCTCACGCCGGCGCCGATGGCGGGCTGGTGATCGCCGGCACCGGCTCGGCGGCGATCGCCCGAGTCAAGGGCCGGGAGACCATCATCGGCGGACGCGGCTTCACCCTCGGCGACGATGGGGCGGGCGCCCATATCGGCCTCGACGCGCTGCGGGCGGCGATGCGCGTCTTCGACCGCCTAGGGCCGGCGAGCCCGCTCACCGCAGACATCATCGGTCGCTTCAACGGTGATGCAGTCGCCATGATGCGCTGGGCGCGCGACGCCAGGCCCGGGGATTTCGGCGCCTTCGCGCCCGGCGTGTTCAGCCGCGCCGCCGAGGGCGACCGGATCGCGCTCGACATCGCCGCTCGGGCGGCG
>JBAUXQ010000420.1:0-19588 GCA_049584355.1 Roseiarcus sp.
GTACGGCGTCAACGATCTGCGCGCGTTCGGCCATCGCTCGCGCACCGCGCAGATGGGCTATCAGCGCTCCGATTACGCGGGAAAGCCGGTGATCGCGATCGTCAACACCTGGAGCGACATCAACCCCTGCCACTCCCATTTCAAGCAGCGGGTGGAAGAGGTGAAGCGCGGCGTGTGGGAGGCGGGAGGCTTCCCGGTGGAATTGCCGGCGATGACGCTCTCCGAGCCGTTCCAGAAGCCAACGACGATGATGTATCGCAACTTCCTGGCGATGGAGACCGAGGAGGCGCTGCGCTCCTACCCCGCCGACGGCGCGGTGCTGATGGGCGGTTGCGACAAGACCACGCCGGCGCTGCTGATGGGCGCAATCTCGATGAATCTGCCGGCGATCTTCATGCCCGCTGGCCCGATGCTGCGCGGCTCCTGGCGCGGCGCCGCGCTGGGCTCGGGCAGCGACGTGTGGAAATACTGGGTCGAGCTGCGCGCCGGCGCCATCACCGCGCAGGATTGGGAGGAGATCGAGCAGGGCATCGCCCGCTCTCCCGGCCATTGCATGACCATGGGCACCGCCTCGACCATGACCAGCGCCGCCGAGGCGCTCGGAATGACGTTGCCCGGCGCCGCCTCGATTCCGGCCGCCGATTCCCGCCATGCGGTGATGGCGGTGATGACCGGCAAGCGCATCGTCGACATGGTCTGGGACGACCTCAAACCCTCCGACGTGATCAGCAGCGATTCGATCCAGAACGCCGTCGCCGCGGTGCTGGCGATCGGCGGCTCGACCAACTCTGTCGTGCATCTGATCGCGCTCGCGCGCCGCGCCGGGCTTGAGCTCGATCTCGAGACATTCGACAGGCAGGCGCGCGAGACGCCGCTGATCGCCAACATCCGTCCTTCGGGCGCCTACCTGA
This sequence comes from Roseiarcus sp., assembly GCA_049584355.1. Classification (GTDB taxonomy): domain Bacteria; phylum Pseudomonadota; class Alphaproteobacteria; order Rhizobiales; family Beijerinckiaceae; genus Roseiarcus. Next base: position 912 of record JBAUXQ010000420.1, read on the forward strand.
TGGAAGACTTCTTCTACGCCGGCGGCTTGCCGGCCGTGCTCAAGCAATTGGCTGTGAGCGGCAGGCTGAAAGTGGGCGCGCGCACGGTGAACGGCTCAACGATTGGCGACAACGTCGAACCGGCGAAAATCTACAACGAGGACGTCATCCGGCCGCTGAACAATCCCCTCGTCGCGTCCGACAGCCTCGCCATTCTGCGCGGCAACCTCGCCCCTGACGGCGCGATCATCAAACCGCCCGCCGCCGAGACCCGCCTGCACAAGCACAAGGGTAAGGCGGTGGTGTTCGAAGACTACAATGACATGGCGGCCCGCATCGACGACCCCGATCTCGATGTCGACGAGAATTCGGTCCTGGTGCTCAAGCACGCCGGCCCGATCGGCGCGCCGGGCATGCCGGAATGGGGTCAATTGCCGATCCCGAAGAAGGTGCTGGCCAAAGGCGTGCGCGACATGGTGCGGGTTTCGGACGCGCGGATGAGCGGCACCAGCTATGGCGCCTGCGTGTTGCATGTCGCTCCGGAGTCCTTTGTCGGCGGACCGCTGGCGCTGGTTCGCGACGGCGACGTGATCGAACTCGATATCCCCGCCCGGCGCCTTGATCTGAATGTGAGCGACGACGAGCTTGCCCGCCGCCGCGCCGCCTGGCGAAAGCCCGCGCCCCGCTACGCGCGCGGCTATGGCCGCCTGTTCTCGGAGCATGTGAGCCAGGCAAACGAAGGCTGCGATTTCGATTTTCTCGAGCGCGGCGCGCCAACGCCGGACCCGGAGATCCACTAGGCTCCAAGCGCAGAACCGGCGACGCTTCGCCACGCGCTGCGACAGAATCGCGACAAGCTTCGCCGCTACCGTAGCCTGTCAATTCGAATCTGTTCAAAATCACTGCGGTGCTCGGTCTTCAAGACCGAGCCCTCCAAGGAGAGCTCTCTCCTCTTGATGCGCTCAAAATCTTTCCTCAAGGCGGCGGAGTGCGCCTCGCGCGCCGGTGAAAGAATCCCGGTTTCAGGCGCCTGCGTGAGCGAACCGGCGCGGCTCCGGCGTATGTAGAGAAACTCGTCCACATTTCTCAATTTCAAAGAAAAGAACGCTCGAAACACAAATTCCAAATCGCTATTGAACGTTCGAATCGTAGAGAACCCGCCGGCTGCTCTTATTGCGTCCCTTCGTCCGGCGGAGGTTGGCAGCAGAAGCGTGTGCCCATCAGCTGCAGCGAGCGCCGCCGAGGCGTCCAGCGGATACCGGATAGCCATAACTTTCCGCCAGATTTCATTCACGTGAAGCTCGTGCGATCCAATGAGGTCGGCGCCGGATTCGAGCAATGCCGCGACTAACACTCCCCTCCTCGATAGGGTCGGCGCGTCGTCTGAATCCTGGAACAGCACGATCGGCGTGGCGCCGGAGCGAATGAAGCGCTCGCGACTGACATAGGGGCCATTGGAATGAGGCTCGGAGCGATAGAATTCCGCCCAAGGAAATCTTTGGGCAAGCTCGCGATGATCGTCAGTCGCTGCCTCGTCGAAACATACCGACACGATATCCGCGCCGCCGCGGCTCTCGCCGACCGCCCGCAAGCAGGTCTCGAGCATGAACAACGGTCCCTTATGCGGAATAATCCATTGTACAGCAATATCTTGCGATGTACTGCGGTAGGGCCTTTTTGATTGAATGGGAACCTGCAGACATTCAAAGCCGACCCCGTGGGACGGGTTGTTGAGGGCCCAGTACAGTAAGTTGTAGGATGAATAGTCCTCCGCGGGGTTAGTCTTCTTAAATGCGCGAAGCAAACCGACCGATGCGATAAACGACGCAACATCGCCATCCCAGCGCTGCTCCAGATCAGGCGCCGGCTTTCTCGGAATCAGGACCAATAAGGACATTGCTGGATTTGGAAAGCGCGAAAATTCGGAAAGGGAATCAGCTATGCTAAGATCTTCGGTTTCGGTTGAATTGCGGCAGACAATATCGGTGTCGCTTATTCTCGAGTCCGGCAGCCATGCTTCGTCGAACACCTGCCGCCTTGGCGAAGCCTCTCCCCGTACGACCACCCGCCAGGCAACTTGATTTTCGCGTTCCGCCGTCACAGCCCCACCGTTGTCACGAAGGCTTTCCCGATTGAGTCTGGAGCCTGGAGCGAGACGCGTCTAGAGATATGTCGCGCAACTCGACAGTTAGGCTTCCCTCAGTGGACAGGCTCACAAACCCTTTCAAGCAGGCGCTGAAGTCCGGCCGGTTGCAGATTGGGCTGTGGCACAGCCTGTCGAGCCATCTCGTGGTTGAGATCCTCGCCGATTCGGGGTTCGACTGGATTCTCATCGACACCGAGCACGCGCCCAACGAAGTGCCGATGGTGCTGGTTCAGCTTCAGGCGATGAGCGGCGGAACGGCCCATGCGGTCGTCCGACCGGCGTGGAACGATCAAGTGATCATCAAGCGCCTGCTCGACGTCGGCGCCCAGTCGCTTCTCATTCCCTATGTCGAAACGGAGGAGGAAGCGAAACGTGCGGTTCAATCGACCCGCTATCCCCCGCAGGGCTTTCGCGGCTTCGCCTCGCAGGCGCGCGCCTCGCGCTACGGCAGGATCAAAGGCTATCACGCGACGGCCAACGCTGAGATTTGCCTGCTGCTGCAGGTCGAGACGAAGCGCGGACTTGAGAACCTCGAACGAATTGCGCGGGTCGAGGGCGTCGACGGGGTGTTTGTCGGGCCGGGCGATCTTTCGGCCGCGCTCGGCTATCTCGGCGAACCCAATCACCCAGAGGTCGTCAAGACGATCGATGAAGCGATTCGGCGAATCAAGGACGCCGGCAGCGTGCCCGGCATCCTGTCCGGCGACGCGCAGCTGGCCCAGCATTATATCGAGCAGGGCTGTCTCTTCGCCGCCGTCGGCTCGGACATCGGCCTGCTGGCGAACGGGGCCGAACAGCTCGCGGCAAAGTTCAGGAGCCAGAACCCTGGACGGTGAGTGCGCACGACCTCTTGCGGGCGGCGCGAGTGATTTTTCTTTTCGAAAATCAGAAGTCGTGGTACATTGGCCCGGTCGCCGAATGAGCGTGACGCGATTGTCATTGCGAGCGCAGCGAAGCAATCTAGGGGAACGTAGAACGCCCCATGACTCCCGGATCGCCGCGTCGCTTCGCTCCTCCGATGACGAAATTGGCCACCGCCGGGGAGGAGAGGAGAGGCAAAAGATTTTTTGCCCCAGGGGTCAGCGCAACCCATTGAAAAGGCTCATTTCCGACAAGGAAATCCAAGGAAATCCAAGCCTTTTTCTTTGATGGATTTTGCTCGGCGTCGGCCGGGCTTTGCTCGATTTGGCTAAATTTGGAATTGGCTTGAAAAAGCGTGGGAGTGGATCGAATGTACACGGCCGGTACGGCGATGCTCGAGGCGCTGCAGGAGGCGGGCGTCGCCTATATCTTTGCCAATTTCGGCAGCGATCATCCCGCTCTCCTCGAAGCGATCGCCGAGGCGCGAGCTTTGGGCCGGCCGATTCCGGCCGTCGTGACATCACCGAACGAGATGGTCGCCATGACCTGCGCCCACGGCTACGCGCAGCTCACCGGCCGCGCCCAGGCGGTCATCGTACATGTCGACTGCGGGACGCAGGCGCTCGGCGGCGCCGTCCACAATGCGGCCAAGGCGCGCGTTCCGGTGTTCGTTTTCGCCGGTCTGTCGCCGTCCACCCAGGAGGGCGAAGCAAGCGGCAGCCGCAATGAATTCATCCAGTGGATCCAGGACGTCTCCGATCAGCGCGGCATCGTCCGTCCGTACATGAAATACGACAATGAGTTGCGCTCGGCGCGCAACGTGAAGCAGATCGTGCATCGATCGCTGCAAATCGCCCAAAGCGACCCCAAGGGGCCGGTCTATATCGTCGGCGCCCGCGAAGTGATGGAGGAGGAAACCGAGGCGGTTGCGATCGACGCCGCCGACTGGCCGCCGATCGCGGCCGCGCCGCTCCCCGACGCCGCCGTCGCGGATCTCATCGAAGCCGTTCAAAAAGCGCGGAGGCCCCTGATCGTCACGTCCTATCTCGGCCGCAATCCGGCCGCCTTGACCGAGCTCGTCCGCTTCTGCAGCCGGCTTGGCGTGGGAGTGCTGGAATCGGTGCCGAGCTACGTCAATTACCCTCACAACGACCCCCTTTATCAGGGCAATCAGTGGAACCATCCGTTCCAGAACCGGACGCTGGGGGAGGCCGATTTCATCCTGGTCGTCGATAGCGACGTGCCGTGGATTCCAACGGTCAGCAAGCCGAGCGAAAAGGCCGCGATCGCCATCATCGACGTCGATCCGCTGAAGCAGTCGACGCCGCTTTGGTACATCAAGGCGCGGCAATGTTATCGGTCCGACGCGGCGACCGCCCTCGCCCAGTTGAACGCCGCTCTCGATCGCGCCGCAATCGACGAGCGAGCCGCTGAGCGCCGCCGCCGTCACTACGCGGAGCGGCATCGCGAACGAGCCGCCGAGCTCGCTCGTCTCGAGGCGCCGGACGGAGAGGTCATCACGCCGGAATATCTGACCGCTTGCGTGCGCCGTCAGGTCGGGCTCGACGCGGTCGTCATCAATGAAGGCATCACCAATTACCCGGCGATTTGCGATCATATGGCGCGGGAGAAGCCCGGCACGATGTTCGCAAGCGGCGGCGGTTCGCTGGGCTGGACCGGCGGCGCGGCGATCGGCATGAAGCTGGCCGTTCCCGACAAGACCTTCGTCGTCATGACTGGCGACGGCTCCTACATGTTCTCCACGCCCTCCACCGTCCATTGGATGGCGCGCCGCTACCGGACGCCGTTTCTGACGGTCATCTTCAACAATCGAGGCTGGAAGGCGCCCAAGTTTTCCGCGCTTGCCGTTCATCCGGACGGCTTCGCCAGCCGCGCGAAGGATTTGGACCTGAGTTTCGATCCGGCGCCCGATTATTCCGGCATCGCCGCGGCGGCGGGCGGCGCCTTCGCCCGCGTCATCAAGCGCCCGGAAGACGTCGAAGCCGGCGTCGCCGAGGGTTTGCGGGCAGTGCTCGACGAGCAGCGCTGCGCCGTGCTCGACGTCTGGCTCGCCCATCTCTGACGCGCTTCCTGGGCCGCACTTGGCCTCGAAGGAGGCGACCTGTTAAGGTCGGTGTCCGAAGTCCTTCCTTCCGGCCTGGAGGCAGCCGCGTTCGGGCGTTTCACTTCGAGGATCTGCGCAGGGAGGCGATCATGCGCGCCATTGTACTTTCAATAGCTGTATTATGTGGTCTGGGATCGATAGGTTACGCCCAGAACCAGCTCAAGGGCGTCTACGGTCCCCCTGGGTCGTCGGCATTGGGCGCGTCCGGCAAGTCGTCGGGCGGCCTCTCCTCCGCGCTGGGCAATGTGCCCATTGGGGGCGCCCCGCGCATCACGGTCTCCGGAGACCCCGTCCAGGGTCAGATGTTGCCCAACGACGTCACTCCGACGCCGATCCCGGATCGGCCCGGCTACGGCAGGGTGGTGATCAACGGCCGTCGCGCCATCATCGACCTCAACACCAACCGCATCTACCAGATCTCGGATTAGACGGACCTCGGCAAACAGGACGGGTGTGTCGCTTTTCTCGGCGACTTGCTTTTTGAGACGGTCATCGCCGGCGCGGTCGTCATCGTCGGCCAAACGATCGCGAAAGTCGAAATCCAGGAACACGACAGCCGCCGAGGCGCTTCTCGCAAGAGTCACGAGTTCAGCGATGAGCCCGCGCGGCGTATTGTTTAGAGGAGGGTTCGGCTTCTCAGGGGACCGGCCTAGAGGTCCGTCGCGCGTCCGTACATCGAGGGGTCGTCGTCATTCGGACCCTTGGCGCTCCAAATGACGCGCAGCGGCATCGGCTCCTGCGGCTTGACCTTGCCGTCGGCGTCGATCAATTGCGCAGAGGCCCACTTGGCGCATTGCTGGTTGGTGACGTCAAGCACATGCTTGTTCATCTCCGCTGACGGCGCCAGGCCGGACTCGGTCGAAGTCATCGCCTCGACATTGTCAGTCAAGCAATCGTAAATGATGCGCTGCGCCCGATATCGCAGGGCGAAGGCGTTCGGGTCGCGCCGCAGCGAAGGATCTAGCGGCGCTACGCCGGCGGCGGAGGCCTCCGTCAACAATTGCTCCGCGCTCTCACGGACATCGCCGTTCACAAGATCCCCGTGGGTCTGATAGAGACGTTGCAGGAATAAGGTGGAACTGCGATTTGCCGCCAACAACTCCGAGGTCTCGAACAGCCGCGAATAGACGTTAAGCGCCGATTTGCTGATGATCGAATTGAGGTCGTTCATCGTCACGGCGCCGCGGTTGGTGCCGTCGAACAGGCCTCCGAGCTCATTCAGGACCTGATCGAGAATCATCACCCGCAGACGCTCGGGTGACCAATTCTCGCCCAGAAACGTCTCGAACCGGAAGAGTTTGGCGTCGTGGATGGAAGTATTCAGCGCTTCGAGAATCGCATGCTCGGTGACGTCCCCCTCTTTGGTCGAGTGCTGGGCGCTTTGGGCTTCCTGGATGCGGCTGATCACCTCGTCGACCCGGCCGGTGTAGTCGCGATTGGCGTCGGCGTTGTAATCCTTGCCGATCTGATCGAGATCATCCGACGCGCCAACGGCCCCGAGCGATTGGCCGGGCGTCACGGATTTCAGGATCACCTGCTCTTCCTGAGTGGTCGGCGGCGCGAGGGAGGCGAGCGCGCGGGACGACTCCTCCGGCGAAGGCGGCGCTCCGTTGCCCGTCGGGCGCGAATGACTGTAGGCCGCGCCGCCCGAACGGGCGGGCGCCGGGCGATGGCCATAGCCGCCGCCGCCATGAAAGCGTTGTTGCATGAGCATGTTGCCAACCATGCCGCCCACCATGCCGCCGACAAACCCTCGCAGAAAAGCGTCGTTTGCATATGCCGGAGACTCGTCGAAAGCCGCGAGTGCGACAGCGGCGCTCGCCGCCAAGAGTATGCCAGAAGTCGCTGGGCGCTTGATCGACTTGACGCTCATGGAACTCTCCCGACGATACGGTTCAGTTCAATTCACACTCTCACACTATAGAGCGGCTTTCCGACGATTTCAACGGCGGGGCTGACGGGTCTGCTGCGCGTTCGCTTCTGTCTGCGCCGCGAGAATTTGCTGAGTGATCAAGTCGGCGAAGGGCACTTTGTCCTTGCGCGCGGCTTGGAACGTGGCGGACAGGGTTCGACGCAGAACATCGTTGTTGTAGCAACGGGTTTCGCGCTCCAAGCTGCGGAATTGCGGCTCGCTCGGCGCTTCAGCGCGGCCCCAGTCCCACACCCAAACCACTTTGTCTGAGGTGTAGCCGCCGCAGTCGAGCGGGACGTTGAGCGGGCGCGTCTTCACCTTGCGCGTCTCCGGATCGACGGTCCCGTAATAGCGCTGCAGGCGGTCGACCTCGTCGGGGGTCAGCAACGCGCGATCGTTGACGTCGACAGCCTGGCCGTTCACGGCCATTTCCGCCAGCAGGATGCCTGCATCGATCTCGTAGAACGGATTGCCGTCGGGCCCGGTTGGATCAGCCTGAACGGAAAGCTTCATCGCGAGAAAGGCATATTTCATAGCCATCAGCGGGTCTTTGGCCTGATCGAGCTCGCCATTGCGGTAGATCTCCGCGAGCATGTTCGCCGCCCGGGCCGAACCGTGGCTCAGCGCGCGCGTGAGCAGGTCGATTGCTTCGTTCGACCCGTTTTCCGGTTTGACCAGCACCCGGCCGGCCAGGAGCCGGCGGGCCAGTTCGATCTCGGCGTTCTCGTTGCCGCCGCTTGCCGCCAACCGATAGTAGCGCTCCGCGATCTCTGGCTGAGGAGCGGGCAGGCCATACCCATGCTCCATCATTTGCGCCATGGTGTACTGCGCGGCCGGGTTGTTGTCGGACGCCGCGCGCCCCCACCAGAGCAGGGCTTGGGTGTCGTCGGGCAGTACGGAGCTGGGAGCTGCCTGGTCGCCGGCGCCGTTTATCTTGTAGCCTTGATAATAATACCAACCGAGATTGAATTTCGCAGCGTCGGACCCAGAGTAGGCCGCCTGTTCCGCCATTTCGACCGCGCGGCGCGGATTTGGCGCGACGCCATACCCCCAGAAAAGCGCGTCGGCCGTCTCCACCTTCGCGGGGATCGACCCCGCCTCCGCAGCCTTGGCCATCCAGCGATATGCCTCAGTCAGATCGCGCTGCAGGCCAAATGAGCCTTTGCTGTAGCGCCGGCCCAATTCGTACATCGCCGGCGCAAACTCCTGGTTGGCCGCCTTCAACAGGAGGTTGTTATCGCGAGCCTCCTCCTCGTCGCTCGCATCGGTGTAGGCGGAGAGCGTCGCCAGACTGAAGAGCGCGGCCACGTAACCCCGGTTGGCGGCGTCGTTGTAGGCGGCGCGGGCGTCGACGATGAGGGGCTTACGGGCGGGATCGTCCAGCCGCAGCGCGTTGGCCGCGGCGAATTTCGCGCGGCCCATATTGAAGAGATATCTCACAATGCGCGGACTGTGCTCAATCGATGTCTTGCAGTCGGCGATCGCCTCGTCGAAATTTATCTGATCCAGCGCCACTCCGGGGACCTCGGGCGGACGGGATGGGTCGCTCTCCGAAGCCGCCTGCTCGTCGCATTTGTCGATCACCTTGGAGGTGGCGGCCACGGTCGGGGCCACGACTTCGGAAGAGCCGATCAGGCTGACGAGCGCGCGGCGCGCGAGTTCCGCGGTCGCACAATCGTGGAACCGTCGGCGATGCCTCTCCAGAGCCTCACGCTCGGGTTGCTGGCTGATCTCCGCCCAATCGACCTCGGCGCCGGCGCATTCCTGCTGTGTCAGCTGGAAGCGTTCGGCCCCGACCCCATCGACGAGCGAGAAATTGTCGCTGATGCCGAGATTCTCGAAATATTCCGGCTCCTGCTGCCGCCCGCCCTTGAGAGCGAACGCCTGGACCATGCGGGTGATCCGCTGGCCGAGTTCGATCAAGGTTTGCCCCGGCCGTTCCAGTTCCGACCGGACGACTTCGGTGAAGAGGGAGTTGCGTCGATGATCTCCGAACCCGAAGCTCTCGATCGCCGTTTCGCCGAAGGAAGCCGAGAAGACAACGATCGAGCCCGCCGGCACATCCTTCGGCTGCAGCAGGCGGCTGCCGGAAGTGAGGCCGCGCTTGATTTCCCGCTCGTCCGTCGTCGCTCGGATGATCGAACGGCAAGCGTCGAGAAGGAGGATGGCGACCTTGGGCTTCTTGTCCGCGATCGCGTTCATCACATCGTTGACCGAAACGCCATTCTTGGCGATTTCGTCAGTCTCGTACGCCCCTTCGAACGACGCCATCTTGAGCGAGATGATGTCGTCCCGGCGCTTGTCTGCCTCGATCACCTGATCGCGCGTATAGGTCCGCAGGCTCTTGATGTCACTGAGCAAAAGATAGTCGGTATTGTTCGCTTCGACGCCCAGGCCGTGGCCGGAATAGAAGAAAAGAACGACGTCGCCCTCCTTGACCGTGGCGAGGAACGCCTGGAATCGCTTGTCGAAATCGCTCTTGCCGCGCAATTCGTTCGCCAGGGTGACGTTCTTTTTGTCGAAGCCCACCTGCTCGAGGTCCGATGCGAGATCGCTCGCGTCATTGTCGGATCGCGTGAGACTCGGAATATCCTGGTCGGAGTAACGCTGCTCGCCGACGAGAAAAGCGCGCCGCGTTTGCGCGCTCGCAGAATCGACGCCGAGGCAGCCCAGCGCGGCAAGCGCAACCGCGAAGACGACCGCCCGCGCGAATCCCTTGTCAACCAATGCTCGTTTCTCCATGCGGCGCCTCGTCACTCTTTGTGTCTCGCTTCGTGTCTTCAGGTTTCGGTTCATGGGCCCAGGTCCCTCGCGACGCGGAACCCGATCCTCTCTGATCCCTCATCGACGCTTTCATAATCGCGCGAGGCCGCGCGCAGCTTTGACGGTTCGTCGGCCCATGAGCCGCCGCGCGTCGCGCGCGCCGAGCAATCGCCGGAAAGAACGGGCGCGCCATTCGAGGCGACGGCGGACGGAGCGGGGTTCCAGCAGTCCTGGGTCCATTGCCGCACGTTGCCTAGCATATTGTAAAGCCCGAACGGATTCGCCGGTCCGCTGTCGACAGGCTCGGTCTTCAGCTGAGGATCGGCCTTCGGGCTGCCGTCGTAGGAGCGCCGTGAATCATAGACGGCGAGCTCGGGCTTGATCGCCCCGAACCAGAACGGCGCATAGGCGCATTTGAGGTTCCTGCAACCGCGCGCGGCATATTCCCATTCCGCTTCGCTCAGCAAGCGATAGGGCTGACCGGTCTTACGCTTGAGCCATTGCACGTAAAGCTGCGCTTCGGCCCAGCTCGCGAAGATCGCCGGACGCTTGCCGCGGCCGAAGTCGAGGTCGCCGAGCCGGCGATGTCCGCAGGCCCCCTCGGCGTAGCACGCGTCCCATTGGGCGAAAGTCACCGCGTACCGGCCCACGGCGAAGGGCTTGGCGATCTCGACCAGATGCGGCGCGGATTCGAAAGTCTCGCGCCCGCTTTCGCCGGGAGGCGAGCCGAGCATCGACTTGCCGGCGGGCACGACGACCATGTCCGGACATTCGTCGCATTCCTTGAAGACTTCGCCGCCGGCGTCATTTGCTGCGATTTTCGGCGGCGGGCCGACAGAAACCGCCGCGGCGGGCGGTTCGGCTGCTGGGACAGGCGTGGGCGTCTGCGGAACGGCGGAAGGCGAGTCCGCTAGGGGCGGCGCCTCAAGCGAGGCGACCGCCGGCGGCGGCGATCCGCCGCCCCCCATCAGCACCACGCCCCCTTCCGGCAGATCGCTGCGAACGACGTCGGGATCCTGCGCGTCTGAGGTTTCCTCCCGCACCTTCTTGCGGATGCGTGCTGCTGCGTCTTCGATCCGCAACCCGGCGGTCGGCAGTGTTGCGGCGACCGCGCGGGCGAACGGACTGCCTTGGCCCGCCTCGCCGTCCTCGGCCGTCTTGCCCTGACGTGTCGACAAAACGACGTAAGCCCCCTCGGCTGACGACGGGTCGATCGGCGCGAAGCCGCGCGAGCCGATGCCGCGGTGGGCAAGCGCCGGAACATTGCGGCAGGCGTCGATGAAGATCAGCGTCGCGCGCGCGCGGCCAATGACCGTCTCCTCGACGTGGTCGAGCGGCTCGCCGCCCTGCCTCAAGGCAATCTCCGACTTCGCCTGAAAATTGGAGGACGTCGTCATCAGGAGATTCTGCTGGATCCCGTCCGCGGCGACGGAGAAGCCGTGACCGGCGAAATAGAAGAGCGCGACGTCGGCGCCCTTGCTCGCCGCGGCAAAATCGGACAACGCCTGTTCGAAGCCGTCGAGGTCGACGTTGGTCTTCACGGTGACCGCAAAGCCGATGCGTTTGAGACTCTCGCCGACGAGTCCGGCGTCGACGACGGGGTTCTGAAGCGGGGCGTCGCGATAGGCGCCGTTGGCGATGACGAGCGCGACCAGACGGCCGGGGGCGGGCGCCACGGTTAACGGCAGGGTTGAACTCGCGCCGGCCGCGCTGATGGCGTCGGCCACGTTCCACAGTTTGACGGAACCGCCGTCGCTCCACGACGCGAACCTAGGGCCGTCCGCGGAAGAAGGCGCCGGATTCGCCATGACGTATTCTGTCGGCGTCCGCACCTCAAGCGCCGCGGCGGGACCGGATAACCCAAGGGCAAGCGCGATCAGCGCGAGTCGCCCCACCGGATGTCTTCCGCCCGACAAAAGCCCGGCGCCGGGCAGGCCTCGCGCCTCGCGCCCGCGCCGGCTTGCGCCACGCGGGTCAGGGCAAAAAGCCCAAGTCCATCGAGCTGCCTCTCGGATGAATTTGAGCGCCGGAATTTTGGGCGAGGTCGCACTCACCTCTTCAACTCTCGCTTCCCGTCACCCCGCCCGAGTGAGTCATTCAAGACCAGAGGGGAGCCGTAGTCTACTGAAAAACATGTGTCAATTGGGTGCAGAAAATCAGAATTCCGTGGTAAGGAACATCACTCTCATCGTCGATCACACGAAATCCGGCTGGTCAGTCTCTGCGGCGGTTGCGCCTACCGGCTTGGCGTTTCTCCTTTCCGATCCAGGCATTCAGTATGCCGGGAAGGACAGTCGCGTCGTAGCATTCGCCTACACCCCGAGCGCCGCGTTCTTCAGCGGCAGCGAGCGGATGCGTTTTCCCGTGACGGCGAAGATGGCGTTGGCGACCGCGGGCGCGATCGGGGGCGTGCCAGGTTCGCCGAGGCCGCCCCATTTGTCGCCGCCGGAGAGGACAAAATGGGTTTCGATCACCGGCGCGTCGGCCATGCGGGCGATCGGATAGGAGTCGAAGTTGCCCTGTTCGACGCGGCCCTCTTTGATCGTGATCTCGCCAAAGAGCGCCGCCGTCAGCCCGTAGAGCACCGCGCTTTCGATCTGCATCGCGGCCGTGAGCGGATTGACGAGGTGGCCGCAGTCGACGCAGGCGACGACCCGCTCGACCTTGACCTCGCCGCGGTCGCTGACGGCGACCTCGGCGATCTCGGCGACGATGGTGCCGAAGGCCTCGTGGATGGCGACCCCGCGCCCGACGCCCTTGCGCAACGGCTTGCCCCAGTCGCCCTTGTGGGCGAGGGCATCGAGGACGGCGAGAAAATCGGGGTGGCCATCGAGCAGCCCGCGCCGGTATTCGAGCGGATCGCGCTTGGCCGCATGGGCGCACTCGTCGATGAAGCTTTCGACCGCGAAGGCGTTCTGCGACGAGCCGACCGAGCGCCAGAACATGACCGGCACATGGGTGTTCTTGAGCTCGACGCCGACTTTCAGCGCGTCGGCGCGATAGGGACAGTTGACGAGGCCTTCGATCGCCTGGGGCTCGACCCCGTTCTCGGCCTTGCCCCAGCCGAGCGAGCGGGTGATCGAGCCGACCGCGGTGCGGAAGTCGAATCCGGCCGGGGAGCCGTCTTCGCGCAGGGCGGCGCGCATCTTCAGCGCCGCCTGCGGCCGGTAACGATCCGAGCGGATATCCTGCTCCCGCGTCCAGATGACTTTGATCGGCCGCTTGAGGGCCTTGGAGATCTGGACCGCCTGGATCAGCTCGTCATTGATCGCGCGCCGGCCGAACCCGCCGCCGAGGAAACAATTGTGGACGTAGACCGCGCTTGGGTCGACCCCGCCCGCCTTGGCCGCAAGCGCCAGCGCCGACTCGGGCGCTTGGGTGCCCATCCAGACGTCGATGCGGTCGGGGCGCCAATATGCGGTCGCGTTGAGCGGCTCCATCGGCGCATGCGCGAGATAGGGAACCTCGTAGACGGCTTCGACCACTTTCGCCGGGTTCGCGAAGGCCGGGGCGAGGTCGCCATGGCCGCCGCCGTCGGCGAGCGGGCGATCGAGCGCGGCGCGATATTCGGCGGCGAACCCGGCGCTGTCGGTCGAAGCGGCCGGGCCGAAGTCCCATTCGATCGGCATCGCGTTCAGCGCTTCCTTGGCGCGCCAGAAATTATCGGCGACCACCGCGACGCCATTGGTCACCGGCGCCGCGGCGATGATCCCGCGGCGCCCGGAGATGGCCGAGAAATCATAGGATTTGAGCTTGCCGCCGAACACCGGACAATTGGCGGCGGCGGCGTAGGCGATGCCCGGCAGACGGGTATCGATGCCGAAGCGCGCTGCGCCGGTCGCTTTGAGCGGCGTATCGATGCGCCTCAAGCCCTCGCCGATGAGCTTGAACTGATCGGGCGTCTTGATCGCCGGCTCGGCGGCGAGCGCGACCTTGGCGGCGTCGGCCGCGAGCTCGCCGAACGTCGCCGAACGCGCGGAGACCTGATGCCGAACGAAGCCGCCGTCGACGACGCACGCTGCGGGGTCGACGCCCCATTTCGCCGCCGCGGCGGCGATGAGTCGCGCCCGGGCCGAGGCGCCCGCCTGCTGCAGGAACACCCGCGAACGGCGCACCGAGGAGGAGCCGCCGGTCCCCATCGAGCGGTAGACGTTGTTGTCGGTGAGGTTGCGATTGGCGGAAGCATACTCGACCTTCACCTTGGCGAAGTCGCATTCCAGCTCCTCGGCGACGATCATCGCCATCGAAGTCAGGACGCCTTGGCCCATGTCGGACTTGGCGATCCTCAGCGTGACGGAGTTGTCCGGGTCGATGACCACGAAGGCGTTGACCTCGTCGGGCGACTTGCCGGTCTCGGGGCTCCACGGTTCGCCGGCGACGGTGGTGGCGCCCGCGAACTCGGGCGCGAACGCCGTGATCATCAGCCCGCCGGCGGCAGACAGCCCGGCCTGGATCAACGAGCGGCGGGAGAGCATGATGGTCATCGTGGCTCTCGCTTCAGATCTTGATGAGTTCGGCGGCGCGATGAATGGCGGCGCGCATCCGCGGGTAGGTCCCGCAGCGACAGATATTGGTCATGCCGTCGTCGATGTCGGCGTCGCTCGGATGGGGATTGTGCGAGAGGAGCGCAACCGCGGCCATGATCTGCCCCGACTGGCAATAGCCGCATTGCGGCGCGTCGGCCTCGATCCACGCCTTCTGCACCGCGTGCAGCTCTTTCTCGCCGAGGCCCTCGATGGTCAGGATCGTCCTGCCGTCGGCGACGCTTGCCGGAGTGATGCACGACCGCGTCGCCTCGCCGTCGATGAGGACGGTGCAGGCGCCGCAGAGCCCGGCCCCGCAGCCGAATTTTGTCCCGACCATGCCGAGTTCGTCGCGCAGGGCCCACAGGAGGGGCATGTCCGGCTCGACGTCGATCGCAAACTTCCGCCCGTTGATGGCAAGACTGACCATGGTCCGCACCGCCTCCGATCGCGCATGCTGCAGCGCGACATTGGACCGATAGGAGCGCGCGAAGTGAGGCAGATTCTCGCCGGGGCGCGCTCAAATCGGCGCGAGCGGCGAACAAATGTGCGTGAATGGGCCCGACGCAAGATCTTGAGTCGCGAGGGGCGGCCTCGCATGATCAGCATCCTACCCGCAGATCGGGATGACCATGTCCTCGCGCCTATCTCTTCTACGCGTCCGCCCGCTCGCCGGAAACCGGGCGCGCGGCTGGCTGACGGCAGGGCCGTTCCGCGTTCCTTGCGCGCTGGGCCCAGCCGGAATCGTCCGCATCAAGCGCGAGGGCGACAAGGGCACTCCGGCAGGGCGGTTCAGGCTTCTGTGGGGCTATTGCCGACCCGATCGGGTGCAGCTGAGGAGCGCCGGCGCGCCGCTCAAGCTTATGCGCCGCGACCAGGGCTGGTGCGAGGACCCGTCGAGTCCGCGCTACAATCGCCCGGTGCGCCTGCCCGCCGCCGATTGCACGGACCGGATGTGGCGCGACGATCGTCTTTATGATCTGACCTTTGTCCTCGACCAGAATTTCTCCCGGCGCTCAAAAGGCCGGGGCAGCGCGATTTTCTTCCATCTCGCCCGCGCGGGCCTCACGCCCACGGCCGGCTGCATCGCGATTTCCCTAGCCGACATGCTCAAGCTCGCCCCCCGCCTCGCGCGCGGCGCGATGATGGCGATCGGGTAGCCTCCTTGTCATTCCAGGTCGGACCTGGGTCCGCCGGCAATGACAGAATCGACGCCGGGCGGTCCGCTTTCCTATGATGGCGTCCGTCGCATCCAGAGGACCACGCTTTGATAATGCTTCGCCCTTTCGCACTCGCATTCCTTTGCCTCATCCCCGTCGCGGTCCTCGCCGATCCGGCGCCCGTCATCTCCCCATTCGCCACGGCGCGGCCGGTCATCGCCAGGCACGGGATGGTCGTGACCCAGGAGGTGGAGGCGTCGCGGGTCGGGCTCGACATCCTGAAGCGCGGCGGCAACGCCGTCGATGCGGCGGTCGCGGTCGGCTTCGCGCTCGCCGTCACCCTGCCTCGCGCCGGCAATATTGGCGGGGGCGGCTTCATGCTGATCCATCGCGCCGATCGCAATCAGACGATCGCGATCGACTATCGCGAGGCCGCGCCGGCCGCGACGACGAAGGACGTGTTCCTCGACGCCAATGGCGAGGCCGATCCGTTCAAGTCACGCTATTCGGGTCTTGCGATCGGCGTCCCGGGCACGGTCGCCGGCCTCGAGCTCGCATGGCGAAAATACGGATCAGGCAAGTTCTCGTTCGCCGACCTGATCGCGCCCGCGATCGCGCTCGCGCATCAGGGCCTCACCGTCGATGATGACGTCGCCGATTCGCTTCCTCTCGCCGCCAAGGCTCTCGCCAGTCATCCCTCGTCGGCGCGCATGTTTCTCAAGGCCGACGGCGACGTGAAAGAGGCCGGCGATCACATCGCGCTCGACGACCTCGCCGCGACTCTCGAGGCCATCGCCAGTGGCGGCGCCGCTGGCTTCTATGAGGGGCCCGTGGCGCAAAAGATCGTCGCCGCGGTCCAGGCGGCGGGCGGGCGGATGACGATGGCCGATCTTGCCAACTATCGCGCCGTCGAGCGGCAACCGGTCAGGGGAACCTATCGCGGCTATGACGTCGTCTCGATGCCGCCGCCTTCGTCCGGCGGCGCTCATATCATCGAAATCCTTAACATCCTCGAAGGCTTCTCGCTTGGGTCTCAGGGCCTCAACTCCGCCACGTCGCTGCACGAGATGGCGGAGGCGGAGAAACTCGCCTATGCCGATCGCGCCGCCTGGCTCGGCGACCCAGACTTTATCAGGATCCCGCTTGCGGGCCTCACCTCCAAGGCTTACGCCGAGCGCTTGCGCGACCTCATCTCGCCTGACCGCGCACGCCCCGCGGCCGACATCCGCCCGGGCGCGCCTCAGCGCTACGAGAGCGACCAGACGACCCATTTCTCGATCGTCGACAGCGACGGCGACGCAGTCGCCAACACCTATACGCTCAACCTGCCCTACGGCAGCGGCCTCATTGCCGACGGCACGGGCGTCTTGCTCAACAATGAGCTCGACGACTTCGCCGCCAAGCCCGGCGCCGCCAATGTCTACGGTCTGCTCGGCGGCGACGCCAATGCGCCGGGGCCGATGAAGCGGCCCTTGTCGTCGATGAGCCCGACGCTGGTGTTCAAGGACGGCAAGCTCGTAATGGCGACCGGCAGCCCCGGCGGATCGCGCATCATCACCGTCGTGCTGCAGGTGATCGTCAACGTGATCGACTATGGGCTCAACGTCGCCGAGGCGCAAAATGCTCCGCGCGCCCACGACCAACTCTTCCCCGATCAGATCGACGTCGAGCGCGGCATATCGCCGGACACTATCGCCCTCCTCGAGGAGATGGGCCATACGGTCGTCTTGAGCAAGGCGATGGGTTCGGCCAACACAATCGTGCGCGCGCCGGACGGCGAGCTCACCGGGGCGTCGGATTTGCGGCAGCGGGGAACGCTGGCGGTGGGATATTGATCAGCTATCGTCAAGCGGAGGAAGGGAGGCGCCCATGACAGTGAGCGTCGGCGTCATCGGCGTCGGGATGATCGGCCAGGAGCATATCCGCCGGCTGACGACGACGGTCCCCGGTGCGAAGGTGGCCGCAGTCAGCGACGTTGACGAAGCTCGCGCGCGCGAGGCCGCTTCGTTCCTCAGCGGCATCCAGGTCTACGCCCTCGGCGAGGACCTGATCCTCGCGCGCGAGGTCGAGGCGGTCATCGTCGCGTCGTGGGGTCCGACCCATGCGGCGTTCGTGCTGGCGGCGATCAAGGCCGGCAAACCGGTCTTCTGCGAGAAGCCGCTCGCGACGACGGAAGCGGACTGCTCGGCCATCCTCGACGCTGAGACCGCCTTCGGCCGCCGGCTGGTGCAGGTCGGCTTCATGCGCCGGTTCGACCCGCAATATCTTGCGATGAAGGAGACAATCGCATCGGGCGCGATCGGCGCGCCGCTCATTTTTCAGAGCGGCCATCGCAACGCGTCGGTCCCACCGCACTATACGGGCGAGATGTCGCTCACCGACACCGCGGTGCATGACATCGACATCGCCCGCTTCCTGCTCGATGACGAGCCGGCCGCGATCATGGTCCACGCGCCGAGGCGCAACAGCCGCGCGGGCGACGTCGCCGATCCGCTGATGACCTTGATCGACATGCGCGCGGGCGCGCTGGTTGCGATCGAGACCTCCGTGCATGTCGCCTACGGTTATGACATTCGCGGCGAGGTGATCGGCGAGAGCGGAACCGTAAGCCTCGCCGATCGCAGCGAGGTCGTCGTGCGAACAAACGGCGCCTTCATGGGCCGGGTGCCGCCCGACTGGCGCGAGCGCTTCGCGCCCGCTTTCGACGGCGAGTTCCGCGCCTTCATCGCCGCCGCGGGCGAGGGCCGGGTTGCTGGCCCGAGCGCGTGGGACGGCTATGTCGCGACCGTCACGACGCTGGCAGGAGTGAAGGCGCTCAAGACAGGCAAGCGCGAGACGATCAAACTTCGCCGCCGGCCGAAACTCTACGCGACCTGATCGCTTGAAAGACCGGCCGGCTCCGCCATCCTGGTGTAGAGCCCGCGCGCCTCGGTCGCCGGGCCGCGCCTCTCGCCCAGCGCCTCGACTCTGACAGCAATCCATCTCGACCCTTGGGTGAAGGCGAGAACGTCGCCTGGGCGCACGGCGCGGCTCGGCTTGTCGATCGGCGTCCGCGCGCCGCCGCGCGTCAGCCGGACGCCGCCGTCCTCGACGATGCGCGCGGCGAGGCTCCTGGTCTTGAAAAAGCGCGCGCGCCACAGCCAGACGTCGATCCGGCAGGCGTCGTCGGTCATGAAGTGCGGCCTGCGGCCGAGCGACGGCGCCGGGC
>JBAUXQ010000421.1:0-14321 GCA_049584355.1 Roseiarcus sp.
GACGCCCCCGTTCCGGTCACCCCTGAAAACTTTGTCCGCGCCGAGAGCGACCGCTATCTGGGCAATCTCGTCAAGGAGGGCGGCGTCGGCAAGCTCTTCCATCGCCGGGCGCCGGCGGCGATCGACAACCAGACCGTCATCCGCCTCAACCGCGATACGCTTTATTCGTCGGGAGTGTTCGACCTCGACGCCGGGCCGGTGACGATCGCGCTGCCCGACCCCAGCAAGCGGTTCATGTCGATGCAGGTCATCGACGAGGACGAGTACACGCCGTTGGTTCAGTACGGCGCCGGAAGCCAGACGTTGACCAAGGAGGCGATCGGAGCACGCTACGTCGTGGTCGCGGTTCGGATGCTGGTCGATCCCGACGATCCGAAGGACGTCGAGGCCGTCCACGCGCTCCAGGATGCGATCAAGGTCGATCAGCCAGGCGGACCGGGCAAGTTCGAGGTTCCGAATTGGGATGAGGCGAGCCAGAAGACGGTGCGCGACGGGCTCATCATGCTGGCCACGACCTTGCCCGACACCAAGGGCATGTTCGGCCCCAGGGGCGGCGTCGATCCGGTCAGGCATCTGATCGGGGCGGCCTCGGCCTGGGGCGGCAATCCGGAGAAGGACGCGCTCTATCTCAACGTCGTTCCGGGCAGGAACGATGGCAAGACGGTCTACAGGCTGAACGTCAAGGACGTGCCGGTCGACGGCTTCTGGTCGATCAGCGTCTATAACGCCAAGGGCTATTTCGAGCCGAACCCTCAGAACGCCTATACGCTCAACAACATCACCGCGAAGCCGGGCGCCGACGGCTCGATCGCCATCCAGTTCGGCGGCTGCGACGGTAAGGTCGACAATTGCCTGCCGACGCCGCCGGGCTGGAACTACCTCGTGCGCCTCTATCGCCCGCGCCCGGAAATCCTCGACGGGTCATGGACCTTTCCGGAGCCGCATGCGGTGAAGTGACGGCGGCGGCGGCTGATCGCACGTTGTCATGCCCCGGACGCGGGCATCCATGAAGCAGTGGCTGCGGCTCTGGACCCCCGCTTTTCGCGGGGGTGACAAATGGCGTTCGCTCACCCCAGCCCCAACTTCGCCGCCAGCCCGATGCGCTGCAACTTGCCGGTTGCGCCTTTGGGGATTTCGGCGAGAAGCACGATCTTGCGCGGCGTCTTGAAGGCCGCCAGGCGCTGGCCGACGAAGCCGTGCAGGTCCTGCTCGGTCGCCGAGGCGCCCTCGCGCAGGACGACCGCGGCGGCGACGTCCTCGCCGAGCATCGGGTGGGGAATGGCGAACGTCACCGCCTGCAGGACGGCGGGATGATCCATCAGCGCTTCGTCGACCTCGCGCGGGCTGATTTTCTCGCCGCCGCGAATGATGATCTCCTTCAGCCGTCCGGTCAGCGTGAGATAGCCCTCGGCGTCGATGACGCCCTGATCGCCGGTGCGGAACCAGCCGTTGACGAACGCCTCGGCATTGGCCTTCGGATGATTGTCGTAGCCCAAGGTGACATTGTCGCCGCGAATGACGACCTCGCCGATCTCGCCTCTGCCCAAGAGCCCGCCCGCTTCGTCCATGACGGCGATCTCCGGGCCCGCCGCGAGGCCGACCGATCCGGGCTTGCGCACGCCGTTCAAAGGATTGCAGGCCATCTGGTGCGCCGCCTCGGTCATGCCGTAGGCCTCGATCACCGGGGCGTGGAACGCCGCCTCGAGCTCGCCGATGACCTTCGGCGGCAGCGACGCCGACGAGGAGCGCACGAACCGCAGCGGATGGCGGGCGATGATGTCGCTGTTGCGCCCGGCGCGGGTCAGGATCGCCTGATGCATGGTCGGCACCGCCGTGTACCAGGTCGGCCTCGCCGCCTCCATTTCGGCGAAGAACTTGAGCGCGTTGAAACCGGGCGTGCAGAACACGGCGCCGCCGCGCGACAGCGGCGCGGCGAGGCCGGCGATCAGCCCGTGGATGTGAAAGAGCGGCATCACATTGAGGGCGCGGTCGCGATCGGAAAGCTCGAGGCTTGAGGCGATGTTATCGGCCGAGGCGGCGATGTTGGCGCCGGTCAGGGGCACGATCTTCGGCCGTGAGGTGGTGCCCGACGTGTGCAGGATGAGCGCGACGTCATGCGCTTCGGCCGGTCCGGGCCGGGCGGCGGCCTGTCCGGCGTCGCCGCAAAGCCGGAACGCGCCCGCTCCCGCGTGAGGCTCGGGCATGAGCGAGATCAGCCCGACGCCGAGCTTCTGCGCCGCGTCCAGCGCCGGCGATTCGCTGCCCGCTTCGACGATCAGCGCCTTGGCGTTGAGATCGCCGAGGTAGAACTCGAACTCATCCTGCCGATAGGCGGGGTTGAGCGGCGCTGCGGCCGCCGCGGACGCCACGGAAAGAAACGCGGCCGCCATCTCCGGTCCGTTGGGGAGGACGATGGCGACGCGGTCGCCGCGGCCGACGCCGAGTTCGTTCAGCTTGGCGACGGCGCCATCGACGAGCGCCCGCAAGCCCGCGTAGGCCAGCGGCGGCGCGTCATGGCCGGCGATGGCGACCGCCTCGTCCTTCCCCGATGCGATGAGGGCTCTCAATGTTCGCTGTGCGCTCATGGTGACTTGCCTCCTCCGCCCCCGCCCCCGCTCCCAGTCACCGTCTCGCCCAGGAGTTTCGTCGCCGCATAGACCGCGTCGAGATGCGGCGTTGCGACCTTGGCGAGGCGGGCGAGCTCGATGACCGAGCCGAGCAGCGCGTCGATCTCGATCGCCCGGCGGTGCTCGATGTCCTGCAGCATCGAGGTCTTGTGGGGCCCGATGGCCTCGGCGCCGGCGATGCGCTTGTCGATGGGCAGGCGGAAGCGGATGCCGAACGCCTCGCCGACGGTTTGCGCTTCCCCCATCATCGCCGCGGCAAGCGCCCGGGTCGGGGGAAAACGGCAAATGTCCTCGAGCGTCGCGCGGGCGAGCGCGCTGATCGGATTGAAGGTGAGATTGCCCCAGAGCTACCTCCAGATTTCGGTGCGGACGTCGCTCAGGACCGGCGACTTGAAGCCCGCGCGCGAAAAGAGCTCGGCGAGCGCCGCGACGCGGGCGCTCTTTGAGCCGTCGATTTCGGCCAGCGGCAGGCGATGGCCCTCGACATGGCGGATGACGCCCGGGCTTTCGATCTCCGCCGCCTGATAGCTTATGCCGGCGATGACGGCGTCGACCGGCAGATGGCCGGCGATGACGCCGCCGGGATCGACGCTCTCGAGCCGATGGCCCTCGTAAGGGCCGCCGTGCTTGAAGAAATACCACCAGGGGACGCCGTTCTGGGTCGTCAGCACCATCGTCTCACGCGTGAGGATCGAGGCGACGTCGGCTGCTACCGGCGCGAGCTGGTGCGCCTTGACCCCGAGCACGACCAGA
Source organism: Roseiarcus sp. (assembly GCA_049584355.1). GTDB lineage: Bacteria > Pseudomonadota > Alphaproteobacteria > Rhizobiales > Beijerinckiaceae > Roseiarcus. Next base: position 3,381 of record JBAUXQ010000421.1, read on the forward strand.
TCGGGACGGCCGACCTCGGCGATGCGGTCGGTCGCCTCGACCCGGGCGACGATCTCCTCGCCTCCCTCTTTGAGCTTGAGCCCGCGCTCCCGGATCGCCTTCAGGTGCTCGCCGCGCGCGACGACCGTGACGCTCTCGCCAACAGCGGCGAGCCTGGCCGCGACGTGGCCGCCGATCGCCCCTGCCCCAATGACGGTGATGTTCATCGTGCGTCCATATCAGCGAGGGCGGTCCGCCCCCAAATCTTAAGGCCGGCGCCGCGCGGGGGCCAAGTCGAGCCTTGAGCGCGACCTGTCCCTGCGAATTTGCTTCACCCAAGCATATCAGGCAGACATAAGCGGCCGACTAGGCCGCGCGAGCGTGTTGGTTGAACCGAGCGGCCAGCGCTTGAGTTCGTTTTGGGAACGAAGACCTTGGTTTCGGCGTTAGGGCGCGGGCGCAGCTCTCGCCGCCGGAAATGGTAGATCGTTACCGATGGCCGATGACCCTCTCGGTTTGGCGGGATTACCACAGGTGAAAGTACCGGCCGCTGAGACGCCGAGGCCCGAGGCTTTGCTGGGGTTGGCGACCGGCGTCGTTGTCGTCTCAGCGCTCTACTTCGCGCGGGATGTGCTCATCCCGATAACTTTGGCGATCTTTCTCAGCTTCTTTCTCGCGCCAATCGTGAAGCTGCTGCAGCGCGCCCGGCTGCCGAAGGTCGCCGCCGTCATCCTCGCGGTGGTCGTGGCGCTGGGGGTCATACTCCTGGTCGGCGCGATCATCGGCTCGCAAATCAAGGCCCTCATCGGAAACTTGCCGCAATATATGTCGACCGTGAACGACAAGATCGAGTCGGTTCATCGAGTCATGAACAGCCTGGCCACACAGGTGACCAGTCGTCTCGGCACGCTGCACGAACTCCCGACCCCGGCGCCCGGCTCGTTCGGCAACGGCGCGCCGGGACAGCCGCCGATGCCGGTCGTCATCGAATCGTCGTCGACCAGCTACCTCGAAACAGGCCGCGAGATTCTGGAGCCAATTCTCTCTCCTCTCGCAACGCTCGCGATCGTTCTCATCGTCACCATATTCATACTCGTCCGGCAGGAGGATCTTCGGGATCGGCTGATACGACTCTTCGGCTCCAATGATCTTCATCGAACCACTCTCGCCATCGACGATGCGACGCAACGCCTGACCAGGTATTTTCTGACCCAAGCCGCGATCAACGCAAGCTTTGGGTTGTTTGTCGGCGTCGGTCTGTTTTTCATCGGTTTGCCAAGCCCGGTGCTTTGGGGGCTTCTCGCCGCGCTGCTCCGATTTGTTCCCTATGTCGGGTCGATCACCGCCGCCTTTCTTCCCGTTGCGCTCGCCGCCGCGGTCGATCCAGGCTGGTCCACTGCGCTCTGGACGGCTGGGCTTTTCATCATCGCCGAGGGCGTAACCGGGCAAGTCCTGGAGCCGGTGCTCTACGGCAGCAGCACCGGCCTGTCGCCGACGGCGGTCATAATCGTCGCCATCTTCTGGAGCTGGATCTGGGGACCCATCGGCCTGATCTTGTCCACGCCGCTTACGCTGTGTCTGGTCGTTGTGGGACGCCATGTCCGGCATCTTGAATTTTTCGATGTGCTTCTCGGCGATCGCCCTGCCCTGACGCCGGTCGAGACCCTCTACCAGAGACTGCTCGCCGGCGACCCCGATGAAATATTGGAGCAGGCAGACACGCTGCTGAAAGGGCGCGCCCTTTGCTCATACTACGATGACATCGCATTGCAGGCGCTTCGGCTGGTCGCCCGCGACATATCGCGCGGAGTGCTGCGGGACGCCCAGCTTGAAAAAATCCGGGAGGAAATGCTTGGACTGATCCAGGATCTCGAACCACACGATGACCTCGACCCGGTGCTTACCGATGCGCAAGCCAAGGCCGCCGTCGTCGAGGTCGCGGGCGTCGCGCGCCCGGAACGCGAAACTTCCACGCAACCGGCGCCGGAAGAACATGTCCATGAGGACTCGAATCTACCCGAAATCTGGCGCACCGAACGAAGCGTGCTTTGCATCCCAGGGCGCGGCGCCCTGGACGGAGTCGCGGCGGCGATGCTGGCGCAGTTGCTGCGCAAGCATGGGCTGGGCGCGCAAGCGGCGGCGCGCGACGCGTCGTCCAGGTCGGGGATCGGCGGGCTCCACCCCACCGGTGTCGCAATGGTGTGCGTCACCTACGTCGAGCTTATCGGCAGCCCGCCGCATATGCGCTACCTTTTGCGCCGAATCCAGCAACGATTTCCGCTCTCCCCGATCGTGATCGGGTTCTGGGAGCCGGACGATGCGCCGCAGGGGGATCGATCGGCGCAGGGAATTACCGGCCGTACCGATGTTGCGAGCTCACTTCATGAGGCCGTGCGAAAATGCCTGGAGGAGGCGCATAAAGTGGAGCTGGCGGAACCCGCTCCAAGCCATGAAGCACCGCACCCGGCCGCGGATTCCGCGGCGCATGTGGCGCGGTGAGCGCCGCCGACTGAACAGCTAATCGGCGAATGCGCTTTTCGCGCCGCTCGCCAATCGCCCGCCCGCGCTGACCGCAGCCAGCGCCTCGTGCAGGGTGCCGAAGATCCGATCCTCGCCGATCACCCCGGCCACGCCGTGCCGCACCAGGTCCGAGCGCAGGAAGGCGTTGACGCGCGCCAGCACCAGGCCGACCTTCGCGGTCTTCAGTTCGTCGATGAGGTCGCGGAACGTCCGGGCGGCGGTATAGTCGAGGTCGAAGATCGCGGCGCAATCGACGACGAACCATCGGACCGGCTCCGGCGCGCCGGCGACGAGGCCTCGCACCTCGTCGGCGAACCGGTCGGCGTTGGCGTAGAAGAGGTCGGCGCCGAACCGGTAGACGATGAGGCCGGGATCAGTCGTGAGGCCCGGCGCGGCCGGCTCCCACCGCTCCGGCGCGCCGGGGACGAGCACCATCGTGTGCGGCCGGTAGCTGTGGCGGACGTGGCGCACGAGCGAGGCCGCGATCGCCAGCAGGATGCCCTGCTCGACGCCGATCGCCGGCACCGCCACGGCGGTAAACAGCGCCAGGAGGAATTCGCCCTGGCTTTCGCGCTTGATAGCGTTAAGGCCCTCGACGTCGACCATGCCGACAGCGATGGTGAACACGATGCTCGCCAGAACGCAGCGCGGCAGGTGCTGCAGCGGGCCGGTCAGGAACACGAGCACGATCGCGACGACGACAGCGAATACGAGCTGCGCGACCTGGCTCCGCGCGCCCGCCCCTTCCGCCATCGCCGTCTGGGTCGGGCTGCCATTGACCACGAAGGCGCCGCTGAGCGCCGCGGCGGCGTTGGCGGCCGAGAGCCCGAGGATGTCGGCGTTTTCGTCGACGCGCTCCCTGTCCTTCACAGCATAAATGCGCGCCGTCGCCGCGCTCTGGGCGATGATCATGACGAAGCACGAGGCGGCGACCGGCAGCAGCGCCAGCGTGTCGCTCCAGCTCACGTTCGGCCATTTAAGAGACGGCAGCCCCCCGGGCACCGGGCCAATGACCGCAAAGCCGCGCTCGGCCAGATTGAGCCAGGCGCTGGCCGCGATTGAGCCGACAACCAGGATTAGCGGCGCCGGAAAGCGGGGCGCGAACCGGCGGGCGAGGAGAATGCTTGCGGCGACGAAGATCGACAAGGCCACGACGCGGCCGTCCGCCGACGGCGCCGCCCGCACGACCTCCCATAGTTGGACCACGGTATGGCGGGAGACCACGGCGACCCCGAGCATGTCGCCGAGCATCGCGACGCCGACCTGCACCCCGACCCCGGTCAGGAACCCGACCAGCACTGTGCGCGACAGGAAATCGGCGAGGAAGCCGGCCTTGAGGAGGCGCGCGAGCAGAAGCAGAGCGGCCGTCTCCAGCGTCAGCATGCCGACCAGCGCCATGTACCGGTCGCCGCCGACCGGCGCCATGTGGGAGAGCGCGCCGGAGAAGATCGCAGCGGTGGCCGAATCAGCCGCCACCACCAGGTGGCGCGACGAGCCGAAGACGGCGAAGGCGATGAGGGGCAGGAGAACGGTGTAAAGGCCGGTGACGACGGGGGTCCCGGCGATTCGGGTGTAGCCGAGCACCTGCGGAATGTTCATCGAGGCGAGCGTCACGCCGGCGAACGCGTCGCGCAGCGCCCCGCGCGGCCTGATCGGAAGGACGCCGCCGAGAATGCTGAACCCGAGCGGGCGCCCTTGCGCGCCTGCTTCGCCGGCCGTCGGCTTCAAGTCTCCATTTCCTGTGTAGGCCAAGTTGATCCGACCGTCATTTTACTATCACAATAGAGCGGCGCCGCTGGCTGTAGACGCGGTCGATGACCGCGTCTAGCGGCGCTGCATGGGGCGTCCGGAACGACGCCCGTCTCTCGACGGGCTTATGGAGCGCGGCTAAAGTCCCGCCGCTGGCTGTAGACGCAGTCGACGACCGCGGCTACGGGCGAGGGAGGCTCGAAACCTTGGATTATCAGAAGAAGTTCCGCGTCAAACCGGGCGAAAAGCTGCGGCTCAAGAAACTCGATCCGTCGTTCACCGGCGAGCACGAATCCGAGGCGATCGCCAAGGAAGCGACGGAACACAGCCGCGCCAAGCTCGCCCACGAGCAAAATCTGCTCTACGCCGAGCACAAGCACTCGGTCCTGATCGTGCTGCAGGCGATGGACGCCGGCGGCAAGGACGGCACGATCAAGCACGTCTTCAGCGGGGTCAATCCGCAAGGCGTGCATGTCGCAAGCTTCAAGCAGCCGACCGGGCCCGAGCTCGCGCATGATTTTCTCTGGCGCGTCCATCCGCACACGCCGGGACGGGGGCAAATCTCGATCTTCAACCGCTCGCACTACGAGGACGTGCTGGTGACGCGGGTCCACAAGCTCATCGACAAAGCGACCTGGACCCGGCGCTACCGGGAGATTTGCGACTTCGAGGCCCTGCTGGTCCAGAGCGGAACCACGATCCTCAAATTCTTCCTCCATATCAGCAAGGAAGAGCAACTTGCGCGTTTCGCCCAGCGCCTCGAGGATCCCGGCCGCAACTGGAAGATCAGCGAGGCCGACTATACCGAGCGGGCGCTCTGGGACGACTATATCGAGGCGTTTGAGGACGCGATTCGCGCCACCAGCACCCACGAGGCGCCGTGGTACGTGATCCCGTCGAACGCCAAATGGTTCCGGAATCTGGCGGTATCGAAGATCATTGCCGACTCCATGGCCGATCTCGACCTCGCCTACCCGCCGCCGTCGGTTAACCTCGCTGAAATCCGGCGGAAGTATCATGCCGCGGCCCACGAAGCCGTGGGCGGCGGGAAGAAAGCCTGATCGGCCGCGCCGGCCGGCGATTTCCATAAAGTCGCCGCCGATGGTATGGAAAGCGCGGCGCGGTTCGGCGCCGGCGAACGGCAACGCAGGTCGACGATCGGCGGGCGCGAGGGGCTGAAGCATTGTTGGTATGGCGGTACGCCCGCGAGCGCGTGAGCTCCTTTCTCAATGCGCCCTCAAACGCGCTCCTGCGTCGGCTCTTTTTCGATCAGGGCGTCAGGCACTGGAAGGGCTATCTGTTCTCATTCGCGATGATGGGCCTCATCGCGGCCACCACGGCGCTGTCGGCGTGGATCATCGGACGGATCGTCGACCAGATTTTCGTCGGCCGCAGCCTGAAGGCGGTGTGGGAGATCACGGCCGCGATCGTGGCGATCTACACGGTCAAGGGCCTTGCGACCTACGGCCAGCAGGTCGTCATGTCTCAGGTCGGCAACGCCATTGTCGCCGACATCCAGCGGCGCATCTTCGATCAGATGCTGAGGATGAAGGTCAGCTACTACAGCCGCTCGCATTCCTCCGAGTTCATCGCCCGCCAGTCGTTCATCTCCCAGTCGGCGAGCAGCGTGCTCAACGTCCTCATCACCACGTTTTCGCGCGACGCGCTGACCATCGTCGGGCTGGTCATCGTGATGGTGTCGCAAGACCCCCTGCTGTCGCTCTTGGCGCTGATGTTCGTGCCCTTGGCCGCGGTCGGGGTGCGCAAGATCGGGGTCCGCGTGCGCAATATCATGGGGACCGAGTTCCAGGGCGCGATGCAGATGATGGAGTCCCTGGCGGAGACAGTGCAAGGCATCCGCATTGTCAAGGCCTTCACGCTCGAAGACTTCATGCGCGCCAAGCAGCAGAAGGCGATCAGCGGCTTCCAGGCGGCGTCGAACAAGCTCGCGCGGGTCAGTTCGCGGACGAGCCCGATCATGGAGAGCGTGGGCGGCTTCGCCATCGCCGCCGTCGTGCTGTACAGCGGCTATACCGTCATCGTCCGCGGCAACCCGCCGGGGAGCCTGTTCTCGTTCATCACCTCGGTGATCATGCTCTACGAGCCGATGAAGCGGGTGGCGCGGCTGCATGTCGACGTGTCGCAGGGCCTGTTCGGCGTCAAAATGCTCTACACTTTTCTCGACGAGCACGACTACGAGGAAGATGAGCCGCGCACGCGCGAACTCGAGGTCACCGAGGGCAGAATCGAGTTTCGCGACGTGACCTTCGGCTACCGGTCCGGCGAAACCGTCCTGCACGCGGTCAACTTGGTCGCCGAAGCAGGCCGGACGACCGCGCTCGTCGGCCGCTCGGGCGGCGGCAAATCGACGATGATGAACCTCATCCTGCGCCTCTATGAAGTCGGGTCGGGGCAGATCCTGTGCGACGGTGTGGACATCGCGACTGTCGCCCTCACGTCGCTGCGGCGGCAGATCGCCTATGTCGCGCAGGACAATTTCCTGTTCAAGGGCTCGGTGCGCGACAACATCGCCATGGGCCGGCCGGGCGCGAGCGAGGACGAGATCGTCGCCGCCGCCAAGGCGGCCTACGCCCACGATTTCATCATGAGCTTCGAGAAGGGCTACGATTCGCCCTGCGGCGAGCACGGCGCGCAGCTTTCCGGCGGCCAGCGCCAGCGCATCGCCATCGCCCGCGCCTTCCTCAAGGACGCGCCGATCATCCTGCTCGACGAAGCGACCTCGGCGCTCGATTCGGAGTCCGAGCAGGCGATCCAGAAGGCGTTGCGCACGCTCTGCGAGGGCCGCACCACGATCGTCATCGCCCACCGGCTGTCGACAGTGGCCCAGGCCGACGAAATCTGCGTCATCGATCGCGGCCGGATCGTCGAGCGCGGCCGGCATGTCGAGCTCCTGGCGCAGGGGCGCACCTACAGCCACATCGCCCAGACGCAGTTCCCACGCGACGCTGCGTAAGGCGACGGCGCGGTCCAACCGCGATCAACAGTATTTCTCAGCGGAAATGATCGCGCTTGTCGAATGCGGTCACGGCGAATAGGGTCTATCGTTCCGACCGGGGAGGATAGACCGTGAAAAGACGAGTTATTTTTGCAGTTCTCACGGTTTATTTTGGGTTAAATATCGGGTCGGCGTCGGCGTATACCGCGCTGTTCGCATTCGGCGACAGCCTGTCGGATGCAGGCAACGCGTTTATTGCCTCCGGAGGCCTGATTCCGGCGGCCCCATATGTCGGTGGCCATTTCAGCAACGGGCCGACCTGGGTCGAAGACCTTTCCGTTGGCCTCGGGCTCGGCCCGCTGACACCAAGCCTCGCCGGCGGAACGGACTTTGCAATCGGCGGCGCCACGACTGCCGACCTCGGCGCGGAGGTTGCCGGGTTCTCGGCCTACGCCGCGGCTGCGAGTTTGACTTCGGCGACGGTGAACGGGGCGCTTTTCACGCTCGACATTGGCGCGAACGATATTCTCGACGCGCTCTCCGACCCTTCGACCGCCGCGGCGACGGTGACGGCGGCCGCGAACACCGCCGCGGCCGAAGTCGAAACGCTGCATTCCGATGGGGCGCGCAGCCTCCTTTTTTACGAAGTGCCTCAACTCGGTCTGACGCCGGCCGTCGAAGCGGACGGACCCGCGGCTCAGGCTTTCGCCGATATGCTGGCCCAATCGTTCAACGCGACTCTCCTCTCCGATCTCGCGTCGATCGAGACCAGCGCCGACCCGCTGAAGGTCTTCACTTTGGACACCTACGACCTGCTCGGCGATGTTGTCGGCGATCCGCAGAAGTACGGTTTCTCGAACGTCACTGACGAATGCATCGAAACGCCTGCTTGCGTCTCGGCGAGCCCCTCTGTTCAGGACACATATCTGTTCTGGGACGAACTGCACCCGACCGAGGCAGGGCATATGCTTGCGGCCCAGCTCGCGTACGCGCTCGTTGCGCCCGAGCCCTCCACCTGGACGATGATGCTGCTCGGCTTCGCCGGGCTCGGTTTCGCCGGCTGGCGCGCCCGCCGGAAGGCGACTTGGCGGACCTGCCGGGCCTAGGCTTCGCGCGGCCTGCGGGCTCGAGGCGCGGGGGGCGAAGCCGCCGAGAGACCTTTGGACCCGGATCACGGGAGAGCCGCCATCGGCTTCGTTCCTGTGACGTAGGCCGAGATTTGTCGACTGTCGACTTGCGAACCCCGTTTTTTCGTTGAAGCATGTCGCGATTCTCGGACCGCAAGACGCCGCATGCAGAATCCAATCAATTCGGTGCTTCTGTTTGCGATCTTGTGCGCAAGCTCCGTCCTCGGCTTTTTCGTCCATCCCCGTCTGCCGGAACGGCATCGATCGGCGCAATCGATCGCTCTCGTGCAGCTCGCGATCTCGCTTCTGGTCACGTTCACCGCGATCGTGCTCGGGCTGCTGACGACCTCGGTCAAGGACGGATTCGACACCGCTTACAACGCGCGCGGCGAATATGCCGCCCAGCTCGCCCAGATGGACCGCTGCCTGAGCGACTACGGGCCCGAGACGGCGCCGATCCGGGCTCAGCTTAAGAGCTACGCCGCCGCCGTCATCGCCAGCACCTGGCCGGACGAGCCGCCGCCTGTCGGGGTCACCTATCCGAACACATCGAACATGCCGCTGACCGGCGAAGTCCCCGTCCTCGGCAACATCATGAACGACGTCGGCCTCGAGACCCGCTCGCTCCAACCGAAGGACAACTTGCACCAGACCCTCATGGCCGCATGCATTCTGCAATATCATGATCTGATCCAGGCGCGGTGGAAGGTGATCGAGGGCGTGCATGGGTCGATCTCGGCGCCCTTCTATTGGGTCCTGGTGTTCTGGCTTGCGCTTCTGTTCGGCACGTTCTGCCTGACCGCGCCGCCGAACCCGTTGGTGGTGACGGTGATCGCTCTATGCGCGCTGTCGATCACCGTCGTCGTCTTTGTTATCCTCGATTTGGATGAACCCTATGGCGGCCTGTTCGGCGTCCCGAGCACCTCGATGCGCAACGCGCTCGCCGACATGATGCGGTGAGGCGGCCGCGATTGGGAGCGCGGTCAGCGAAGATCATACGATCTCGATCTTGTAGGCGGATTTCCAGACTTGCGGGCGCGGCGTGGCCCTGGATCCCCCGGGTTCGCGGGAAAGACATAATCACACAATGCGGCTCGTGTGGCCCTTCCAGTAGCGTTCGCGCAGCGAGGCCTTGTAGAGCTTGCCGGTCGGCAGGCGCGGGAGCTCGGGCTCGAAATCGATCGAGCGCGGGCATTTGTGATGGGCGAGATTCGCGCGGCAGAAGGCGATGAGCTCAGCCTCGATGCCCGGGCCGGGCTCGAAGCCCGGCGCCAGTTGCACGACCGCCTTGACCTCTTCGCCCATTTCCTCATTGGGCGCGCCGAATACGGCGGCGTCGGCGACCTTGGGATGGGTGACGAGCAGGTTCTCACACTCCTGCGGATAGATGTTGACCCCGCCGGAGATGATCATGAACGAGGCTCGGTCGGTGAGATACACGTAGCCGTCCTCGTCGACATAGCCGATGTCGCCGAGCGTGCTCATCGTTCCGTCGGGCGAGTTCACTTCGGCGGTCTTGACCGGATCGTTGAAATATTCGAACGGCGAAGCGGTCTTGAACCATAGCTTGCCGGTCTGGCCGGACGGAACCTCGCGCATGGCGTCGTCGAGAACGTGAAGCTCGCCGAACACCGGCTTGCCGACAGTGCCGGGATGGGCGAGCCATTCGGCGCTGTCGCAAAGCGTCATCCCCATCGCTTCGGTGGCGCTGTAATATTCGAGGATGATCGGCCCCCACCAGTCGATCATCGCCCGCTTGACCGGGATCGGACACGGCGCAGCGGCGTGGATCGCGACCTCGAGCGATTTGAGATCGTAGGCCCGGCGCGCCGCTTCGGGCAGCTTCAGCATGCGCGAGAACATGGTCGGCACGAGTTGGGCATGGGTGACGCGATATTGCTCAACCAGCGCAAGGAAGCGCTCTGGATCGAACCGCTCCATGACGACGACCGTCCCGCCGCGCCTGATCGTGCCGCCGACGCCGGCCAGCGGCGCCGAGTGATAGAGCGGCGCGGGCGAGAGGTAGACCTGTCCCTCGCGAAACCGCCAGACGTTCAACCGTGCGGCGAGCGCCGACAGCGGCACGGCGGGCGCGTGGTCGGGCAGCGGACGCAGCACGCCCTTGGGCCGTCCGGTCGTGCCGGAAGAATAGAGCATCGCCGCGCCCAGCGTTTCATCGGGCAACGGGGTTGCGGGACAATCGGCGGTCGCCTCGGCGAGATTGCGCACACGCGCCCCTTCGCCGGGCCCATCTACGATGAGACAGAGCTCGACCCGGGGGCAATCGGCGAGCGCCGCGAGCGCTATCTCGCGCTTGGCCTGCGAGGTGATGAGCACCTTCGACAGGCTGTTGTTGACGATGAAGGCGAGCTCGGGCGCGGTCAGATACGAATTGACGCAGGTGTAGTAGAGCCCTGAGCGCTCCCCGGCGGCGCAGCACTCGACGAAGCGCGGATGGTTCTCCATGAAGATGGCGTAGTGGTCGAGGCGTTGGAGGCCGGCCGCGCGCATGAGATGCGCGAGCCGGTTGCTGCGCGCCTCGAGCTCGCGATAGCTGATCGCTTCACCCGACCCGGCCATGACGACGGCGGGCTGGTCGGCGCGCGCCTG
>JBAUXQ010000422.1:0-7848 GCA_049584355.1 Roseiarcus sp.
TCGACGCCGCGTCGACATTGTCGGCGAGCGCCAGCGCCTGGTAGACCGTCTCGATGCCGTAAGACTTGGCGTCGCGCGGGTTGTTGATCGTCGCTTCCTGGCCGTTGATGAAGATCTGTCCCGCGTCGCGCTTATAGGCGCCCGACAGCACCTTGATCAGGCAGGATTTGCCTGCCCCGTTGTGGCCAAGCAGGCCGACAACTTCGCCGGGATGGAGGTCGATCGAAGCATCGTCGATCGCCTTCAATCCGCCGAAGGCGAGCGAAATGTCCTTCATCTCGACCAAGGGCGTTTGCGGGTTCGCGTCCATGGCTCAACCTTTGGCGGTTCTGCGGCGGTAGAACGTGTCGATGCCGACCGCGCCGACCAGCACCACGCCGACCACCATCTGCTGGAAGGCCGAGTCGAAGCCGAGCAGCACCATGCCCGACTGCAACGACTGGATGACCAGCGCCCCGATCAGCGCGCCGTAGATCGTGCCGACGCCGCCGGCGAGCGAGGTGCCGCCGATCACCGCGGCGGCGATCACATAGAGCTCGTCGAACTGCCCGAGCACGTTGGTCGCCGAGTCGAGCCGCGCCGAATCGATGCAGGCCGCGACTCCCGCCAGCATTCCCATCAGCGCAAAGACCAGCACCGTGATTCGCTTGGTGTTGATGCCGGCGAGTTCGGCGGCTTCCGGGTTGCCGCCGATGGCGTAGACGTAGCGGCCAAACCGCGTCCGCCGGGCGAGGAACGTCATGACGAGCCCGGTAACCAGCGCGATCAGCACCGGAATCGCGTAGCCGGTCGAAATGTACAGGCCGCCTTCCGGCACCGGGATATTGTTGTCGGCGGCGTATTTCGCCGCGACACGCTCGGGCCAGGGATAGGCGTTGACGATCGCAGTCGCGCCAAGGACGACAAAGCAGCCGACGGCCGCGATCACATATTCGGCCCACATCGGCCGTTGCGGAAAACGAAATCGCGCCCGCCTCTGACGGCCGGCATAAAGGCCGAAGACGATGCCGGCGCAAGCGAGCGCAGCCAGCGCCCAGCTCGCCGTCGCCCCGATCGAGCCGTGCGGGCCCCCGCCCATGAGCGCGAAGCGATCGTCGAGCGGTGCGATCGTCTGGCCGGTCGTCACCCACCAAGCCGCGCCGCGCCAGAACAATTGCCCGCCGAGGGTGACGATGAAGGCCGGAATGCCGACATAGGCGACGAGCGAACCGTGAAAGGCGCCAATCGCCGCGCCGATCGCCAAAGCAATCACGACGGCGATCACCCAGATCGCCGGATTGTCGAGGCCGAGATAGAGCGGCAGAATATGGACCTGCGCCACGCCGATGATGGTCGAGACGAAGCCGATGATCGATCCGACCGAAAGGTCGATATGGCGCATGACGATGATGAGCACCATCCCGGTCGCCATGATCGCGATCGAGGACGTCTGGACGCTCAAATTCCAAAGGTTGCGGGGCGTGAGGAAGAGACCCTCTCCGGTCTGGGCCACCGTATAGACATTGAAACCGATCCAGATCAGCGCCAGTGCGCCGATCATGCCGATCATGCGGGTGTCGACCTCGGTGGCTCTGAGCAGCCGACGGATGGCCGGCTCGTTCGGAGCCGTGCTGGTCGCGCTCGCTGCAGAGGTCATGCTCCCTCCCGATCTTCCGTTTCCGCCCGCCGCAACAATTATGGCGGGCGGCGTTGCAACAGAAAGCCGCGCCGCCTTGCGAACGGCGCGGCCTTCTTTTCTTTCACTCCATCAGAATACGGTCAACAACTCACTTGCAGTATGGCGTCATCTCCGGCTTCACGCCGGCGCAGACTTCGGCCTTGGTGATCCAGCCCTTGTCGACGATCACGTTGAGATTGGCCTTTGTGATCGGGAGCGGGGTCAGGAGGATGCCGTTGACCGTGATATGCTTGGCGCCGCCCGAGAACGGCTTCACATCGGCGATGGCGGTCATTTTCTTGCCGTCGGCGAGTTCGACCGCGGCATTGCCCGCGGTCTTGCCGAGGTCGCGTGCGTCCTTCCAGATCGAGACGGTCTGGGTGCCGAGCGCGATGCGGTTGATGGCCGCATGGTCGCCGTCCTGGCCGGAAACCGGCACCGAGCCAGCCATCCCTTGCGCGGCGAGCGCGGCGACGACGCCGCCGGCCATGCCGTCGTTCTCGCAGACCACCGCGTCAACCTTGTTGTTGTTCTTGGTGAGGATCTGCTCCATGTTCTTCTGCGCGTTATCCGGCTTCCACCCGTCGGTGTAAGATTCGCCGACGTTCTTGATCTTGCCCGCGCTCATCGCGGGCTTCAGGACCTCAGTGATGCCCGAGAACAGGAAGTCCGCGTTGGGATCGCCCTTGTCGCCCTTGATGAAGGCGTAGTTGCCCGCGGGTTTGACCGCATAGATCGCCTTCGCCATCATCCGGCCGACTTCGACGTTGTTGAAGGTGATGTAGAGAACATTCGGGCTCTCGATCAGGCGGTCATAGGCGATGACCGGGATGCCTTCGTCGGACGCCTTCTTCACGGCCGGCAGAATTGCTTCCGAGTCCATCGCGAGGACGACGAGGACGTTTGCGCCCTTGGAGATGAGGTCTTCGACGTCGGCGAGCTGTTTCGTCGGCGAACCTTGCGCGTCGGCCGAGATATATTTGGCGCCATGCGTCGCCAGAGCAGCCTTGATCGCCGCTTCGTCCGTCTTCCAGCGCTCTTCCTGGAAGTTCGACCACGACACGCCGACAACCACGTCCTTCGCCAGCGCGGCGAGCGACGTGAGCCCCAAGGACGCCGCTATCGCCGCCCCCAATACCAAGTTTTTCAGAGTTCTCATTGTTTTCCTCCACTTGAGGTCCGCCAAGGACCGACGAAAAGCTTTTTGGATCGCTGTCTGACCAAGCGATCGGGCGGCGGATCGACACTAATCCTCGAGCGAGCGCCCGCGCAACTGGTCAAGAGTCGTATGAGGTGATTGAGCTTCAAGGCAAATTGTCCCTCATCACGATATCGATCCGGATCTTTTCCTGCTCGGCGAGGATCGGTTCGCCGCGCATCAGAGACAGAAGGACGCGCATTGCGGACCTCGCCTCGTGACCGGGATCCTGAGCGACGACTGCGTCCATCACCCCGCGAAGTAGGCACTTGCGCGTGACGTTGGTCAGATCATGGCCGACGAAGGTTATGGTCGACTCCCGGCCCGCGTCGGTAATCGCCTTCGCGACCCCGGGAGTGCCCGCGCCAACATTATAGACGCCGATCAAATCAGGATGATCGGAAATTAACCTCATCATGAGGGCTTCGTTCTGACCGTCATGATCGCCGCCCTCAACCGGACTCAGAACGCCGAGGTGCGGATACTCGAGACTCATCACCTGGTTGAAGCCGAAAATCCTCTCCGCGTGGTCGCGCAGCGACTGCGACCCGGCGATGACGCCGATCTTGCCGGATCCCGTTCGAGCGAACCGTCCCACCAGCGAACCGGCCGTTCGTCCGGCGGCGACATTGTCGATCCCGATGTAATGATGGCGCCGCGAGCCCGGCACATCGGAAACGAGCGTGACGACATAGGTTCCCCCGGCGACGAGATCGTCGATCGCGGCGCGGACGCTTTGATGGTCGAGCGCCACAACAGCGACGCCATCATAGCGCCCGGCCAGCGATTCCAAGGTCTGGGCGAGCGCCGCGGGGTTGAAGACGTTGGTCTTGGTCGTTTCCACGCTCGCCCGTCTCGCCGCGAGCCAGCCCGACATCCCTGCGATGTGGTCGAGGATCATCGACATGAAGACGTTTGAGCCCTCCGGCATCACGACGGCGAACCTGCTGGATCGGCCCCTGGCCAGTTCGGCGCCGGCCGCGAACGGACGAAATCCGTGTCGGTCGATGGCTTCCCGGACGCGGCGAGCGGTGTCCTCCCGCACTCCGGGCCGGCCATGCAGCACACGGTCCAGGGTCGCCACGCTGACGCCTGCCTCCCGAGCGATATCCTTCAAAGTGAGATGGCTCGCCGCCATTTCGCCACGCATTGGACACACCGGTAGCAATCAATATTGAGGGACGCAACTCAAATTTTGACGACGATCGCGCCGCAGGCCCGCGTACCCGCTTGCGGCAAGAGCTTCGCCTATGACAAAAGGACCCATAACGATCCGCCGCACCGAGCGGCGAGGCGCGAGGGAAATGAAACGCAGCTCTGGAGCCCTGTTCGCGTTTGGCGCGTTCGCCAGTCTCGTCGCCGGCGGCGCAGCTTTCGGTGGAAGTTGGGATGAGCGCGTCTTCGAGCCCGGCTCCCATCTCGATTTCGACAAGATCGCGGCGGCCGGGCCGTCGGCTCTGCCCGCCCTGATCGAGCGGGGCCGCCAGCTCTTCAAGGCGAAATTCACCACCGTCGACGGCGCCGGACGGCCGAAGGCGACCCAGGCGATCGTCCCGACCAAGGTCAAGAACGGCGTCAATCCGCCGTTCAGCCGGACGAGCGGGCCGGATTCGAACTCCTGTTTCGGCTGCCACAACGACCCGGTTGTGGGCGGCGCGGGCGACGACGTCGCCAACGTGTTCGTGTCCGAGGGGTTCGAGAGCGCCCAGTTCGATTCCATCGACCCGTCGTTCTCGAGCGAGCGGCGCACGATCGCGCTGATGGGCGCGGGGCTCGTCGAACTCCTGGCGCGCGAAATGACCGCCGATCTGCAGGCGATACGCGCCGCGGCGATCGCCGAAGCTTGCGCCACGGGTAAGGAAGCGCGCGCCGACCTGGTGTCGAAGGGCGTGCGGTTTGGCTCGATCGTCGCCCATCCCGACGGCATCGTCGATCTCGACGCCATCGAAGGCGTCGACTCCGACCTCATCGTCAGGCCGTTCAGCCGCAAGGGCGTGTTCACGTCGTTGCGACAATTCACCATCAATGCGCTCAACATCCACCACGGCATGGAGGCCGTCGAGCGCTTCGGCGTCCGCTGGACCGGCAGTCACGATTTCGCCGAGAGCGGGGTGCCCGACGCCATCACCGAAGGCGACGTCTCGGCCCTGGTCGCGTTCCAGGCGACCCTGCCGCCGCCGACGGTCAAGGCGGACCTGCCCGAGGACTGGCGGCAGGCGGCGAGCGACGGCGCCCAGACGTTCAAGGACATCGGCTGCGCGTCGTGCCACGTCGAGACCTTGCCGCTGAAGTCGCTCGTGTTCACCGACCCGGCGCCCTATGACATGGCGGGCACGTTGCGCACCGGCGAGGTCAAGGCGCCGATCCGAATCGATCTCGCCGCCCTGCCCTTCGCCAAGACGCTGAAGCGGAACGACAAGGGTGAGTGGCTCATTCCCGTCTACAGCGATCTCAAGCGCCATCTCATCGTTGACGAGACGGTCAACGCGCTCGGCAACGAATTGCAGGCGCAGCGCTTCGTCGAGCGTGACGTGTTCCTGACGCCGCGGCTGTGGGGCGTCGGCTCGACTGCGCCCTACGGCCACAACGGCGCCTTCCGCATGCTCGACGAGATCATCGCCGCGCACGGCGGTGACGCGCGCTTTGCTCGCGACGCCTATCTCGCGCTCGATCCGGCCAAGCGCGACGACGTCGTCGCCTTCCTGCGATCGCTCGTCATCGAGGCGCCGTGATGCGGATCGTCTTCTGCCTGCTCGCCCTCTTCGCCGGCCTCGCGGCGGCGCGCGCCGGCGATGACCGGCAAAAGCCGCTCGGCGATATCCCGGTCATGCGCGAGGAGGCCGAGGCGGCGGGGATTCACAGCGTCTACGACGGTCCGTGGGAATTCTTCGTCGGCGGCGGGGGGGCGGCGTTCGACTGCGACGGGTCCGGCTTTCCCTCGGTGTTCCTGGCGGGCGGCAAGAATCCGGCGCGGCTCTACGTCAATCGTTCGCGTTCTGGCGGGCCGCTCCAATTCGAGGAGAAGCCGCTCGATATCGGCGCCGATCCCAAGCTGCTCGAGAACGTCATCGGCGCCTATCCGATCGACATTTCCGGCGACGGCCACGTGGATCTCTTCGTCCTCAGGGTCGGAGGCAACCTGCTGCTCAAGGGCGGCCCCAACTGCACGTTCACGCTCTCCAACCACGAATGGAATTTCGACGGCGATCCCGGCTGGACGACGGCGTTCGCCGCGGAATGGGAGCCGGGGCAGAAATTCCCGACGCTGGCGATCGGCCACTATGTCGACCGCAGCGCGCCGGGTTCGCCGTGGGGCACCTGCGAGGAGAATTCGCTCTATCGCCCGCAGCCCGGCGACAAGCCCGACTATTCAGTGCGCACGCCGCTCGCGCCCGGCTTCTGCGCGCTCTCGATGCTGTTCACCGACTGGAACAAGTCGGGCGTGCCGTCGCTGCGGGTCTCCAACGACCGGCAATATTACCGCGGCGGCGAGGAGCAGATGTGGCGGATCGACCCGGGCAAGACGCCCCGCCTCTATACCCGCGCCGACGGCTGGCGGCATCTTTCGATCTACGGCATGGGCATCGCCGAGGGCGACCTCGACGGCTCGGGCTACCCGGAATATTTCCTCACCTCGATGGGCGACGAGAAGCTGCAGAAGCTCGATCCCGATGGCGGCGATCGCGGCGAGGCGCCCGTCTACCGAGACATCGCCGGCCAGGTCGGGGCGACCGCGCATATTCCCTACACGGGCGCCGACAAGCGGCCTTCGACCGCCTGGCACGCTGAATTCGCCGACTTCAACAACGCCGGGCTCCTCGACATCTTCGTCTCCAAGGGCAATCTCGAGCAGATGCCGGACTTCGCCGCCTATGATCCGAGCAACCTGCTTCTCGGCCAGTTCAACGGCAAATTCGCCGAGGCCGGCGACCAAGCGGGGATCGCCAACGGACTCAAGGGCCGCGGGGCGCTGATCGCCGACTTCAACCTCGACGGGAAGCTCGACATCCTGCAGATCAACCGCGGCTCGAACGTCTCGCTCTACCGCACCCTCGGCGCCAAGAACGGCGACGACCCGCCGCTGCCGATGGGCAACTGGAGCGAGATCAAACTCGTCGAGCCGAACCCCAACCGCAACGCCGTCGGGGCGCGGATTACGATCAGGACGGGAACCAAGAGCCAGACGCGCTTCGTCGACATCGGCGGCGGCGACGCCTCCGGCCACGCGGGCTTCATCCATGTCGGTCTTGGCACCGCCGAGCGGGCGGAAATCAGGGTGCAATGGCCCGATGGCGAGGCGAGCCCCGGCTACCGGGTGTTCGCCAACCAATTCGTGGTCATCGACCGCTCGAAGCCGCAGGCGGCGTATTGGTATCCGCCGCGCTGAGCGTGAAACTCCCGGTCGGCGCGGACGAAGACTTCCTTGGCCCCAAGCCCTATTGCCTCGCGCAGACGATCACCGCCTTTGCGCCGCCATCGCAGCTGGCGCCCGTCGTTCCGTCGATGTGCAGGGCGTTTCCGCCCGCGCAGTAGGCGCTCGCCATGATCTCGCCCGCGCCGCATGACGCCTGTGCGGTATCGCTGACGACCCGAAAGCTGGCGGT
This sequence comes from Roseiarcus sp., assembly GCA_049584355.1. Lineage (GTDB taxonomy): Bacteria > Pseudomonadota > Alphaproteobacteria > Rhizobiales > Beijerinckiaceae > Roseiarcus. Next base: position 7,460 of record JBAUXQ010000422.1, read on the forward strand.
AGCGGGCGGGCTCGCCGGGCCCTGCGGACCGGGCGCCCCAGGAGGCCCGATTGGACCCGCTTCGCCCTTCGGCCCGGACGGGCCTGCGGGGCCTTGATGACCGGGCGCTCCGGGAGGCCCGATCGGACCCGCGGGGCCTTGATGACCGGGCGCGCCTGGAGGCCCGATTGGACCCGCTTCGCCCTTCAGCCCGGGCTGGCCTGCCTCGCCTTTCGGTCCGGGCGGCCCTGCTGGGCCTTGAGCCCCGGCAGCGCCCGCTTCCCCCTTCGGCCACGGCGATCCGGCGATCTTCATCACTCTGCGCGAGGAAAAAGATGTCCTTGCCGACGCAAGGTTGCTTGCCGGCACCGGCGACAAGACTCTTCCGCTCTACGGCATCCCTGTCGCGG
>JBAUXQ010000423.1:0-15825 GCA_049584355.1 Roseiarcus sp.
CTTCATCCCTCGGTCCGGGCCCGGGAAGCCCAACGGACCAACAATAGTGGCGCTCGCTTGTCAGCCGTTGAATTCGATCGTTAAACTTCAATCCGCCGCCGTTTATTTCCGGTCGCTGGAACTCGTCCCTCGGAAGACGGCGATTGCCTGCGCCTCGCGCCACCGAGGCGACCTCTCCGAACGGCGACGAGGATCGGGCTGCGGCGTCGCCCAAGACGCGGCGCGGTCGCAGGAAAGGTCCGCCCGGCAAGCGCCGCCGGAGACGCGGCTTCAGATCGAGAGCCGGTCAATGTCTAACAATAATATAGATGTAACCAATTCCGGCGGCGATCAGGGTTACGGCCAGAGCGTTCATTGGCGCATTGTTTCCGGCATGGTTGCCGACCTGGTTGGCGATTGCGAACGCAGCCGCAGGCAGCATGAAATGGGCCAGGATTCTCATCCCGCCTTGGGTGAACATGAAAAAGGTAAGCACCGCTAATATGAAACAAATGACGGTAACAAAATCGTACGGAGTATTCATTTTGGCGGTCCAACTCTTTCGGCCGGCCATGATCGTCACATCAGCCGTTTCCCAATGCTCGACCGTAAACCGAAGCTCCTAAGCAAAACGTCACTCCGGAGATTGAACGGCAAAAAAGTCCGCCTCTCCGCCTCTCCGCTTCCCGTGGCGCGGGGCTCATTCCGACCCAAAAACCTGCAAAGCGATCAGGGGGCGCCTCTGGCGCGGCCGGAGCGGCCGAGCGTGTTTTGAATCAAATAGCCAACGACGACGAGGAAACGATCGAGAAGGAAAAACAGCATCAGCGCGAACAGCCATAGCGCTAACCCAGTGGCGTCATGGAACAGACCCTCGATCCTGTCGACCCCGAAATAGTACGCCCCCAGCACCAGCGCCACGACACGGAAGCAGTTGGCCAGGATCGCGATTGGAACAGTCGATAGAACCAGGATTATTTTCCGAACCGGGTTGTCCGGTACGAACTCGTGAATGTAGAAAACGCCGATAGCCGGCAAGACGAATATCGAATTCATGCCGGAACAAGCGTCCTTGACCATCAGTTCGTAGGAAGCGATCATGATCATGACGCCGTTCTGCGCCACCGGGTAGCCAAGATCGTAAAGAAAATTCGCCACCACATCGGAAACCCATGCCTTCAGCGGCACGGTGAACGCGTCCAGCAGCCAACCGGGCGGCGGCACAGAAAACACCAGGAAGGCCAGAGGAAAAGCGAAAATCCGCGCCATCTTCCAACCGCCGATGAGCAAGAGGCATCCCAAAAGCACCGGGATTTGGGTCGCGACCTCGACCATCAGCAGGTCTTGCGACCGAGTGACCGCCATCAGCAACAAAGAAAGGATCAAAATGATCCAGCCGGCGACCGGCGCCGGCCGCAATTCGATGGAGCGCAATTTGTTGCGCTGCTGCCAGGCGGCCCACGCCGCCATGGCCATGATGATGGGACCGTGTCCCTCTTGCTCACTGGCCCACGCGCCCCCAGCGAGCCTCAGATAGGTCGGCAAGTAGGCAACAACGAATGAGGCCGCAAGCGCCGCGAGGAACGCCAAATTGACGCCGCGGCTTTCGGCCGCCGCCGACAGCGCGGAATGCTGAACAGGCTCAGTCTTTAGCGACTCAATCGACATGCCCGCCCCTTGTTGCCCCCGCCGCAACGTTGCATCGCCGCTCACGACCGAGCGCGATTAGAGGTTTCAGCCGCCTCACGACGCCAGCGTTGTCAATGGGCGTCTTTGCCTGAGAAAACGACAAATACGGTCCTTATCATGATGGAGAAGTCGAGCCAAACGCTCCAGTTGTTAATGTACCAAAGGTCAAGCTCGACCCGCCGCCGCATCTTGTCCAACGTGTCTGTTTCGCCGCGAGCGCCGGAAACCTGCGCCCATCCTGTTATACCGGACTTAACATGGTGGCGGAAAGCATATTTCTCGATCGTGGAAGTGAAATAGCGATCGTGCGCCGAAGCGTGCGGTCGCGGGCCGACCATCGACATATCGCCGATGAGCACGTTGACCAATTGCGGCAGCTCATCGATGCTGAAGCGGCGTAGCCACCGGCCGACCCTCGTCACCCGCTTGTCGCTCTTTTGCGCCTGCGGAACAATTTCGCCGTTTTCCATTACGATCATGGTGCGAAACTTGTAGATCCTGAATGGCCGCCCATTGAAACCATGCCGCGTCTGGCGGAAAAGCGCCGGCCCGGACGAATCCAGCCGGATCGCAATGGCGGCGGCGAGCAGGATTGGCGATAATCCGATCAGGAGGACAAACGAAAATACGATGTCGACCGCGCGCTTGACCGCCTGCTCGGTCGGCGACAGCGCCGCCCGCTGAAGCTCGATCCCCACCGTATCGCCGATGTCGGCGCGCGAGCGCTGGAACAGTTGAGCGAGAGTTCCGAACGGCACCAGCGTCACCGGCAACGGAAGGACCCGCAACCGGCGCGCCAACCATCGGACGTTGGACATGCGCTCGGGATCGACGAACAGCACGACCTCTTCGATGTTTGAGGTGCGGCAGATCGAAATGACGTTGTCAATCGCCTCGTCGGCGGACGATTCGTCGGGAGGGACGTGAAAGTGAGCCACCGCGTGATAGCCGTGGCGGGTCAGATTGTCGGTGAATTGGGACGGTACGGCCTCCTCGCACGTCAAGCTGACGATGGTGCGGCCCCGCAAGGCCCCGCTTTCCAGCGCCCGCGGCAAGGCGATCCTCCACACCGCCCGGTGCCCGAGCAGGGCCACGATGCCGATCGCCCCGAACAAAATGATGTCGCCGCGCGAGAGATCGCGACTCACTCCCCAGCTGAAAACGCCCGAAGCCAAGATCAGGAAAGCTCCGCACCATGCGCCCAGCACGCTGCGGGCCTGATCGTCCCAGACCATCAACCGGTTCGGGCTGTAGAGCTTTTGGACCCGCATCGTGGCCACGAAAAGAATGGCGACGAAGATCGCCGCCGCGATCGTGCGGGAATATTCGCCCCCAAGTTCGTCAGGCATCCGATGGTAGATCGCCTGGGCGCAAGTCGCACTGGCGAGAATCAACGCAAGGTCGACGCCAAGCGCAGTCGACGCGATCGCCCGATAAGCGATTGGCAGGCGCCATCGGCTTCCGCGGGTGAGAAGCGTTCCGCTGCTTGACCCAGCGAGCCCGGTCGCCGATTCAGGCGCGATTTGAGTCTCGGTCGTCATCTGCGGCGCTCACAATTCATCGGGGATCGACGCCCAATGGCGCGTCAGTCTTCGCACGTCCCAGGTCCTCAATTGATGAATTCGGTAACCACAGTAAATTGCGCGTTAGCCGCGGATCACGGTCCCGGCGCAGAGCCGCAGGCCGCGCCCGGCCTTCGACCCCGCGGCGACTGACGCAGCGCACTCTAAGCGAATCTCAATCCAAGACAAGTCGTCCCGGGATTGATCGTTGCGTCTCTCGACGCTCCGGCCACAATTCTCGAGCGGTGGGAAGCACTTAGATGGCGCTCGAAGGGCGCGCCGGCTCCGGTCGTCGGCGCGCCCGGCGAGTTCGCTTCGATGGAACGGCGCCGCACAAAGCGAAACGACCAGGAAAATCTATTTGTCAGGGCTACGGTGTCTGGACATTAAAATTTTGCCGGTCTATACGACCGCCCAATCGCAGCCGGCAGAATGATCAAAGACAATATCAACACGGACTGGGCCCTCATGATTGGCGCGCTGGTATTTTTGTTCCGGATTATTGTCGGGCTTGTTATACTGGCTGCAACATGGTTCGTTTTTGACAGAATTCAGGACCGAAACACGGAAATAATTGTAGCAACTATTGGCCTTCTGTATTCATTTATATTTATTGTTTCTCGAAGATTACAGTATTTTGGATTGACAATATTCTCATTTTTTGGTAGGCCCTCGTCCTATGTTGAGAGAATACCCTACGACAACGTCATGCGTGATGAGGTCGGAATGCGGACGCCGGGAGGATACACATTCCTCAATGTTCTTTTTGCGGCGTTGATTGAAATCCTCTGTCTCTATCGCCTCTTTTCTTCGCTTCTGGGCCGCGGTTGGGATACTGTGTCCGAGCCGATCCGCGCGCTACTCCATTCCGTCAATTTCTAAGCGCATGCTCGACAATCGGCGTTGAGCTTGCATTTTTTGTCTTCGCTCGGGCGACCGCCGAGCGGGAGAGGTCATGAGTGTCGCGGTGAAAGTCTTGAGTCTCGGTTGCGCCGCGCTGGCGGCTGCGCTCGCGTCGACTGGGGCGCGGGCGCAATCCGCCGACGCCGACCTCAAGCCGTTCGCCGTTCACGTCAACCGCACGCCTCAGCAGCCCTGGCCGGGGTACGGGATATATCTCGGCAACGGACTTATCCTCACCGCTTCGCACGTGCCCGGACCCTTCGCCTACACGAAGCCCCATGTCGTCATCGCCGGGCAGGACCTGCCAGCCGGGTTGGTCAAGGAAGGCAATCTCGACAGCGTGGATCTCACCCTGCTATCGATTGACGCGACCAACCTTCCCGTCCGTCTGCGGATGCGCCGAATGCCGCTCTGCGAGCGTGCGCCCTATGCCGGCGAAGCGGTCGTCGTCGCCATTCCCGAAGGAACGGCCCGCTCCAGGGTTCTGCCTCCCCAGGCGATTCCGGCTGAACTGCGCGGCCGGTTCGGCACCGCGATCGCCGATGTCGCCACCACCGGAAATTCCGGCTCCGGGGTGTTTGACGCCGCCAACCTTTGCCTACTCGGAATCATCAGCCGCAAGATTTCCGTCGGTCAGCGTGCAGCGAGATTTGGCGCGCCGGTCACCGCGACAACAGATATCGCCAAGTACTTTGTTCCGGCGCCCGTCATCAAAGCTTTCATCCCGCCGGGCCTAACATATTAGCCTGGGTCGGGCCGGGGCCGACCCAAACTCCGGGCCCCGCGGGACGCTGGTCAAATTTGGTTGATGGCGTCCCGCGCCCACCAAAATGGTGGTATTGGCAAACTGTTCCCCGCGAGAACCGGCGCGCTGGAAGCGCCTGCATGCTGGGGGTTCGGCGCAGTCCGCGCCGCCGCGCCCGGCTCCCGCGCGCGTTCCAAAGAGAGTTCCGCGGCCGCGCGGCTGGCCGGTTGGAGAAGGGTTTTCGGTCATGGGGTTCGCCCGGTTCGCGTGGATAGCCGTGCTGGCGTGCGGGGCGGCCGCCGCCTACGGCGTCTATGCGCCCGAGGCGGCAGACCGGTGGGTTCCCGCCGCCGGTGGGCTTGCCCATCAACTGCACGACCGGCTCTGGAGCCCGCCCAGCCAGACCGCGTCGACGCCGGGGCAACAGGCGCAACCGAACGGCCCGGCGGCGATCGTGGTCACGGTGACGCCGGTCAAGCGCGCCGACTTTCCGGTCGTGCTCCAGAGCATCGGACAGGTCCAGGCCTACAACACCGTTCTGGTGCGGGCGCGAGTCGACGGGCAGATCATGAAGATCGCCTTCAATGAAGGCCAAATGGTCAACCAGGGCGATCTTCTCGCCCAAATCGATCCGAGGCCATTTCAGGCAGCGCTCGATCAGGCGGTCGCCAAGAAGTCGCAAGACGAGGCCAACGTCGCCAACGCCAAGCTCGATCTCGCCCGCTATTCGACCCTCGCCAAGCAGGACTTCGCCACCAAGCAGCAGCTCGACACCCAGAACGCCATGGTGCTGCAGCTCACTGCCTCGATCGCCGCCGACGCCGCGGCGATTGACGCTGCGAGGACCCAATTGGACTATACGACCATCCGCGCGCCGATCTCGGGCCGGGTCGGCTTCCGTCTCATTGACGAGGGCAATCTCGTCAACGCCGGGCAGCAGACCGGCATCGTCTCGATCGCGCAGTTGCAGCCGATCTCGGTCATCTTCGCCGAGCCGCAGGAATATGTGACGCGCATCAACCAGGAGCTGGCTGCCGGTTCGCCCGAGGTCACCGTCATGGACGCGGACGGCCACAAGCTCGCCACCGGGCGGTTGTCGATCAGCGACAATCAGGTTGAGCTGGCGACCGGAACGATCCGGCTCAAGGCCGAGTTCGAGAACAGGGACAACGCGCTCTGGCCGGGGCTCGCAGTGACGACCGGGTTGCAGCTCGGGGTGGAAAAGGGCGTCTTGATTGTCCCCACCGAAGTGGTGCAACATGGCCAGAACGGGCTCTACGTCTTTATCGTCGACGATCAGAACCACGCTCAGGTGCGTCAAGTGAAGATCGCGCACCAAGACACGACGACGGCGGTCATCTCGGAAGGCCTGAAGGAGGGCGACCGCGTGGTGACGTCGGGACAGTTCCTGCTTCAGCCCGGCTCGATCGTCTCGATCGACGCGGGAAGCGGAAGCTAGCCGATGTACAAAGGCATCTCCGCCCCTTTCATTCATCGTCCGATCGCGACCACCCTCCTCATGGTCGCGGTATTTCTGGTCGGCATCGTCGCTTTCCCGTCGCTGCCGGTGGCGCCTTTGCCGCAGGTCGACTTCCCGACCATAGCCGTCTCCGCCTCGCTGCCCGGCGCTTCCCCCGAAACGATGGCGACCTCGGTCGCCCAGCCGCTCGAGCGACAGATCGCGCAGATACCGGGCGTCTCGCAGATGACGTCGACCAGCGCGCTCGGGGCGACCGCGATCACTGTCCAGTTCGATCTCAACCGCAATATCGACGCCGCCGCCAACGATATCCAGGCTGCGATCAACGCCGCCGCCGGGCAATTGCCGAAGGACCTGCCGAGTCCGCCGACCTACCGAAAGGTCAATCCCTCCGACACGCCGATCCTCATCCTGTCCGTCGCCTCGGACGTGGCGCCCATCATCGACGTCGACGACGCGGCCGAGAACGTTCTCGCGCAGCACCTCAGCCAGATCTCGGGCGTCTCCCTCGTGCGCGTCGGCGGCCAGCAGACACCGGCCATACGGATCCAGATCGATCCAGCGAAGCTCGTCGAAAAGGGCATGCAGCTCGAGGACGTGCGGGCGCAGATCGGCATTGCGACCGAGGACAGCCCGAAAGGCGCGCTCATCGGGCCGAAGCAGACCTTCACGATCCAGGACAACGACCAGCTGATCGATCCCAAGGCTTGGAACGACGTTATTGTCGCCTATCGCAACGGGGCGCCGGTCCGAGTGCGCGACATCGGCCAGGCGATCGCGGGACCGCAGGACACGACACAAGCCGCCTGGAGCAACGGCAAGCGCAGCGTCTTTCTCGTCGTGTTCAAAATCCCCGGCGCGAACGTCATTACGACCGTGCAGGCGATCAAGAGCACGCTCGCCACCCTGCAGGCGTCGATCCCGCCGACCATTCATATCACCATTCTCTCCGATCGCACGACCACCATCCGCGCTTCGGTCCGCGACGTCGAGCTCACTCTCGCGATCACCGTCGCTCTCGTGGTGATGGTGATCTTCATATTCCTGCGCAATCTCTGGGCCACCATCATTCCGAGCGTGACCGTTCCGCTCGCGTTGCTCGGCGCCTGCGCGCTCATGTGGGCGGCCGGCTACAGCCTCGACAATCTTTCGCTGATGGCCTTCACCATCTCGGTCGGCTTCGTCGTCGACGACGCTATCGTGATGCTCGAGAACATCACGCGTCATATCGAGGAGGGCGAAAAGCCGTTCCAGGCGGCGCTCAAGGGCTCGTCCGAGATTGGCTTCACCATCATCTCGATCTCGGTCTCGCTGGTCGCGGTGCTCATTCCGCTCCTGATGATGAGCGGCATCATCGGCCGCCTGTTCCGCGAATTCGCGGTCACGATCGCGATGACGATCTTCGTGTCGGCCACCGTTTCGCTGACGCTGACCCCGATGATGGCGTCGCGCTTCCTCAAGAGCCATGACGAGGAGCATCACGGCCGGCTCTATAATCTTAGCGAGAAGGGCTTTGCCGCGCTTGCCAATGGCTATCAGCGGGGCATCGATTTTGTGCTCCGCTACCGTTTCGCGACGCTTATGACCTTCATCGCTACCGTGGTCGCCACCGGCTATCTGTTCGTGGTCATCCCCAAGGGGTTCTTTCCGCAGCAGGATACTGGCATTCTTTTTGGAACGACCGAGGCCGGACAGGACGTCTCGTTCCATGACATGTATCGCCTGCAGCAGGAGGTCGGGAACATCATCATGGCCGATCCCTCCGTCGACACGATGGCGATGGGGCTCGGCGTAGGCGTCGGCAATGCGGCGCAGAACAATGGCCGCATGTTCATCACCCTCAAGCCGCGCGAAGATCGCGACATCGATGCGTTTCAGGTGATTGCCAGACTGCGTCCGAAACTCGCTAAAGTTCCGGGCATGCGTGTCTACCTGCAGGCGGCCCAGGACGTCACCGTCGGCGCGCGCGCGGCCAAGACTCAATTCCAGTACACGCTGCAGGACGCCAATTTCGACGAACTCAACGCATGGTCGGTCAAGGTCCTCGATAAGCTTCAGTCGCTGCCCGAATTGCGGGACGTCGCGACCGATCAGCAGAATTCCGGCACGACGCTGACGCTCAAGATCGACCGTGACATGGCCTCGCGCTATGGAATCCAGCCGCAGCTCATCGACGACACCCTCTATGACGCGTTCGGCCAGCGACAGGTCACGCAGTATTTCACCCAGGTGAACACTTATTATGTGATCGAGGAGGTGTTGCCCTCGCTCCTCGGCGATCCCGCCACGCTCGACAAGATCTACGTCCGCTCGCCGACGACCAATCAGATGGTGCCGGTCAGCGCCTTCGCCAAATGGACGACGGCGCCCGTCGCACCTCTTTCGATCAGCCACCAGGGACAATTCCCCGCGATCACCATCAGCTTCAATCTCGCGCAGGGCGTTGCGCTTGGCACGGCGACAGAGGCGATCCAGAAGGCGATGCATCAACTGCAATTGCCGACGGGTCTGACGACGACCTTCCAAGGCAACGCGCAGGCGTTCCAGGATTCGCTGACCAGCGTGCCGCTGCTCATCCTCGCGGCGCTGGTCTGCGTCTATCTGATCCTGGGCGTGCTCTACGAGAGCTTCATCCACCCGCTGACCATCCTCTCGACGCTTCCGTCGGCGGGCCTTGGCGCACTGGCGACGCTCATGCTGTTCGGTTACGAATTCAGCCTCGTCGCCCTCATCGGCACCATTCTTTTGATCGGCATCGTGAAGAAGAACGGCATCATGATGGTCGACTTCGCCATCTCCGCCGAGCGCGACGAGGGCCTCACGGCCGTCGAGGCGATCCGGAAGGCGGCGCTGCTCAGGTTCCGTCCGATCATGATGACGACGATGGCGGCGCTGCTCGGCGGCGTGCCCCTGATGCTGAGCCACGGCACCGGGTCGGAGCTGCGCCAGCCGCTCGGCTTTACGATGGTCGGCGGGCTCATCGTCAGCCAGGCGCTGACCCTGTTCACGACCCCGGTCATCTACCTCTATCTCGATCGGCTGTCGCACTGGCTGAGCGGCGGCAAGGCGAAGGTCAAGCGGGCTGCGGCGGAGGCGCAGCCCGAGCCGGCCTGGGTTCCTGAGAAGGCCCGCGCGGCGGAGTAAGGCTGGCTTGGTTTTGCTTGGCGCTATTGGCCCGGCCGAACCCGCGACGGAGCGTCAGGTCTTCCCTGCCGCACGCCGCTGACGCGCCTTGGCCACCGCCGCCGCGCGAAGCGTCGTGGCGGCGTCAACCACGCTCGCATATTCGCCCTCAAGATGCGCCAGCGACAGCGCGTGGACATCGTCGGCGAGCCAGCGCTGGCCGCGAAGATCGGTCTTGTCGACCGCCCAGCATGCGTCGGCGACGACAAAGACCTGATAGCCAAGGTTGCCGGCGTGACGCGCCGTCGCCTCGACCGAGTTCGGCGTCAGCGCGCCGCAGATGACCAGCGTCGTCGCGCCAAGTTCATCGAGCAGGCCTTCAAGGCCCGTGCCGACAAAGGCGCTGTTCGCATTCTTGCCGATCACAGTTTCGCCCTCGAGCGGCGTGGCGCAAGGCTTGAAACGATGACCCGGCGCATCCGGCGCATAAGGGGAACCAGGCTCGAGCGAATCGTGGCGGATATGGACGAGCGGCAGCTGCTCAGCCCGCCAGGCGGCGATGAGCGCAGCGATATTCGCTTCGGCGCCGAAATTGTTGCGCGCGCCAAAGCGCGGGTCGTCGATCGCTTCCTGCATGTCGATGACGATGAGAACCCCATCCGCCGGCAAGCGCACGGGCGTCACAGCCGTCGCGGCGCAAGCGCCCAATAGTCGAGCTCGAGCACCACATGCGGCTCATAGCCCTCGCCCTCGCGCAAGGGAAAGTCGGCGCAGGGGCGGTTCTTGGTCGCGACGGTGCGCAGTCTCAACGCCCCGACATCGTCGCGGCCGGGTAGCGCCGCCGTCTCGACGACCTCGCTCCAGGCGAACAAAGTGTCGCCGGCGAACAGCGGCGCGACATGCCGGCCGCCGTTGATCGCAGCGATATGGAAGGCGTTGGCGAGGCCGTTGAAGCTCAATGCGCGGGCGAGCGAAATGACGTGGCCGCCATAGATCAGGCGCCGCCCGAAGCGCCCCTGCCCCTCGGCGAACTGGTTGAAATGGACCTTGGCGGTGTTCTGATAGAGCCGGGTGGCGGTCTGGTGCTCGGCCTCCTCGACCGTAACCCCGTCGACATGATCGATCCTTTCGCCCGGAGAATAGTCCTCGAACCGATGGGGCGAACCGCTGAGCGCGTCGTCGAACGCCCCGCGGTCGATTCGAGGACAAGCCGCGCCAAGCTCGGCGGCGCCCACCGCCTCCGGGAGCTTGGGAACGTGAGTCTGAGGCGCGATCGCGGCAGAATCGCGCTTTCGCACCATCACCCAGCGGACGTATTCGATCACTGCCTCGCCGCGCTGGTTGTACCCCTTCGAGCGCACATGGACGACGCCGCTCTGCTTGTTCGAGTTTTCCTTGAGCCCGATGACCTGCGAGGTCGCCGACAATGTATCGCCTGCGAACACCGGCTGCGAGAACCGGCAATCGGCGTAGCCGAGATTAGCGACCGCGTTGAGCGAGACGTCCGCCACCGTCTTGCCGAACACGACATGGAAGGCGAGCAGGTCGTCGATCGGGCTTGCCGGATAGCCGATGGCGCGTGCGAAAGTCTCCGCGCTTTGGGGCGCGAAGCGCGCGCCGTAAAGCGCCGAATAGAGCGAAGCGTCGCCGCTGGTCAGCGTGTGGGGCGTCGCGTGACGGATGGTCTCGCCGAGCCGAAAGTCCTCGAAGAACCGCCCCGCGGAGGTCTTGGCGGCGGACGAGGTCATTCGGCCTCAGAACACATACGGATAGACGTAGTAAATTATGAGGCGCTCGACCAGCATCACCGCCAGCAAGAGGATGATCGGCGAAATGTCGATGCCGCCGGTGTTGGGGAGAAAATTGCGGATCGGGCGCAAGAACGGCTCGGTCAACGCCAGGAACAGGTTCCACACAGAACGGACGAAATCGTTACGGATGTTGACGACGCCAAACGCAATCAACCACGAGAGCACCGCGCCGGCTACGATCACCAGCTTGTAAAGGTCGAGGGCGTAAAGGATGATGTCAAGGATCGCGCGCATGAATTCTTCCCTGCCGATGCCGCGGAGCAGCCTCAATCCCTCAGCGCCAACGCCGTTGACACCGCTTGGACGCGCACGTAAACAGCCGCGCGACGGGGCTGTAGCTCAGATGGGAGAGCGCTGCAATCGCACTGCAGAGGTCAGGGGTTCGAATCCCCTCAGCTCCACCAGGAAGTCCGTGCAAATCCGTATGATTTCCCCGGGTCGGAAATAGCCCGACATTTCGGTACCCTGTGCGAGGAGAACCGGTCTCTGCCGCCGTTTGGTGCGTCCAAGAGACTTTTCTCGGCGCCTGTGCCCGCAAAGTCTCTGGCCGCGGTCGGATAGGACGAATAGCGTCGGTTTCGCGTGACGGATAGTCCGTCCGTCTGACGGCAAGTTCGACGGCAAAACCGAAGCGAAGTTGAGCGACGCCAAGGCGCTCTGCGGTCAAGTTGAATGCGCTGAATCCACCGCCTCCAAGAAAGTTGAGGCGTTCGGTCCATACCAACGTTTCGGTTCGCACAACCAACGCACGACCCACGCCTACCAACGTACGATAAAGAGATACGCTGCACACCGCTAATTTCGGCGCCGTGGCCGCGATTGGATCGCGAGCCTTTCGAGCGATAGCCCCCGGTGATTCGATGAGCGATTCCTCTGCAATCCGGATTGTTCCCCCTTCTCAATTCGATAAGGGCACGCTGCAGACGCCCGGCTCAGAGCGCCAAGCCGCGATTGCGCCGCAACTCGGCATCCAGTCGATGATGTGGGGCGGCTTGTTCGAGGTGAAGCCGGGCGCCCGGACGGGCATTCATCATCATGGCGTGCAACAGACCATTGCATACGTTTTGTCCGGCGTTTGTGAAGTGCGGTGGGGCTTGAACGGCGAATTCGCGGCGAGTGCGGAGGCCGGCGATTTCATTCACGTTCCAGCGTTCTTGCTCCATATGGAAATCAACCCGTCGAGTTCTCGACCATTCCGATGGGTAGTGGTGAGGAGCACGTCGACTCCGATCGTGGTCAATCTTCCAGAGGATACGTGGCGATCGTTCTCAGACGCCGGGAACGTCGCCGCTGGCTAGCCGTTTACAAGGAACGGCGGATCGAAATCACGAAGGCGCCTCTCATGGATGAAAGAGAACACCGAGGTTTTCGGATCACTCGACGAACGGTCTTAGAGTCCGGAACCGTCACAGCGGCCTTCATGCTCGGCGGTTTCCCGCGGATCGCGCTAGCCGCCGAGGCGTCCGATGCCGAGACGGCGATCAGTCCGATAAACGTCGAACTTCAAGTCAACGGCGTGCTCCATCGTCTGACGCTCGATCCGAGGACGACGCTTCTCGACGCTTTGCGTGAACATCTCGCCATGACGGGATCCAAGAAGGGCTGCGATCATGGCCAGTGTGGCGCATGCACGGTGTTGCTGGACGGCCGCCGCATCAACTCCTGCCTGACGCTCGCCGCAATGCATGACGGCCAATCGATCACGACAATAGAGGGGCTCGCCGACGGTGAAGCGCTGCACCCGCTACAGGCGGCCTTTATCGAGCACGACGGCTTTCAATGCGGCTATTGCACGTCGGGCCAAATCTGTTCCGCAATGGGGATGCTCAGTGAGAGCCGCGCAGGCGCGCCGAGCTATGTCACTGAGAATCTGGCGGAAGCCCAGCCAGCCCTGACCGAAGCGGAGATCCGCGAACGAATGAGCGGCAATATCTGCCGCTGCGCCGCCTATCCGAACATCGTCGCGGCCATCAAACAAGCCGCGGGAGCGCCCACATGAAGGCCTTCACCTACGAGCGCGCGAATTCGGTCGCCCAGGCGGCAACCGCCTCGTCCAAGCCCGGCGCAAAGATCATCGCGGGGGGAACCAACCTGCTTGACTTGATGAAGCTTCAAGTTGAGACGCCCACCCATCTCGTCGATATCAATCGTCTTCAGTTAGACAAGATCGAAGATACGCCGGAAGGGGGCCTGCGCATCGGCGCGACGGTGAGGAACAGCGATCTGGCCGCCGACCTCCGTGTGCGGCAGCGTTATGGCGTCCTCAGCCGAGCGCTGCTGGCCGGCGCCAGCGCGCAATTGCGGAACAAGGCCACAACCGGCGGCAATCTGCTGCAGCGGACCCGTTGCTATTACTTCTACGATGTCACAAAGCCCTGCAACAAGCGCGACCCCGGCTCGGGCTGTGCGGCTCTCGGCGGTTTCGACCGGATCCACGCCATCCTCGGCGCCAGCGACAAGTGCATCGCCGTCAATCCGTCCGACATGGCGGTCGCGTTGCGGGCGCTCGACGCCCAGGTCGAGACGGTCAACGCGGACAACGTGACGCGCGCCATTCCGATTGCGGAGTTTCATCGCTTGCCGGGAGAGACGCCGCAGATCGAGACGACATTGAGGCAAGGCGAAGTCATCACCGCCGTTACCCTGCCCCCGCCGCCGCCAGGCAAGCACATCTACCGAAAAGTCCGCGACCGGGCGTCATATGCTTTCGCTCTGGTTTCGGTCGCTGCAGTCGTGGACGCAGCAGGGGGAAGAATCCGTTCGGCGCGTCTCGCTTTCGGCGGGCTTGCGCCCAAGCCTTGGCGAGTTGCATCGGCCGAGGACCGCCTCATCGGCGCTTCGGCAAGCGACAGGACATTCGATTCTGTCGCATCCGACGTCCTCGACGGAGCCCGCGGTTTTGGAGGCAATGACTTCAAAATCCCGCTCACGCGCCGAACGCTCCGCGCCGTTATGACCGAAGCGAGTCTGACCTGAGGAGACAAACCCAATGGAAATGGACGCTCCGATAGGTTCAAACGCGCTCGATGTCGGCGCGCAGGGCGTGGTCGGCAAGCCGCTCGATCGCGTCGACGGACGGCTGAAGGTCACGGGCGGCGCTCGCTACGCCTACGAGTTCGAGCAGGGTCAAAAGACAGCCTATGGCGTCCTCGTGGAAGCTTCGATCGGCAAGGGACGAATCAAGTCGATCGATACGGGTTCGGCGGAGCGAGCGCCGGGCGTGATCCTGGTGCTGACCTATCGAAATGCGCCCGAGCAGGGCACAGGCAACCATCATGTGGCCCACCCCGTTCTCACAAGCCCGGAGGTCCTCTACTATGGCCTGCCGGTCGCGTTCGTAGTGGCCGAGACTTTCGAGGACGCCACAGCGGCCGCGTACCTTGTGCGTGTGAACTATGACGGCGCGCCTGGAAGATACACCTTGCGCAACGGCCTCGGTGAGGCGCGCATCCCGCAGGAAGGCCCCCCGCCCGATAGCGCGGTCGGTGATTTCGCCGGCGCTTTCGCCACGGCTCCTGTGCAGCTCGACGTCACTTACACCACGCCCTTGCAAAATCACGCCATGATGGAGCCCCACGCCACGCTGGCGATGTGGGAGGGCGATAACCTCATCCTTCACACTTCCAACCAGATGCTGAATCAGGGGCGCGAGGCGGTCGCCAGGACCCTTGAGATTCCGGTCGACAACGTCCGGCTGATCAGCCCGTTCATCGGCGGCGGGTTTGGCTCCAAGCTTTGGGTCAACGCCGACGCCATTTTGGCGGCGATCGCTGCGCGCCAGCTCAACCGGCCGGTGAAGACCGCGCTGACGCGTCAGCAAGTGTTCCATGTCACGACGCACCGTTCCGACACCATTCAACGCATCCGCCTGGGCACGGATCGACAGGGGCGCATTCTTGCGATCGGCCACGATGTGTTCTCGGGCAACCTCTGGAGTGAGCAGAACTACGAGGGCGCGGCCTTACAGACGAGGACGCTCTACGCCGGCGACAACCGGCTGACCAGACATCGTCTGGCGCCTCTGGACATTCCTGTCGCTTCGTCGATGCGCGCCCCCGGAGAGGCCGTAGGCCTTCTGGCTCTGGAATGTGCGATCGACGAACTGGCTGAGAAGGTTGACCTCGATCCGATCGAGCTGAGGATCCGCAACGAACCGACGCAGGATCCGGAGAAGCACATCCCGTATTCCAGCCGTCACCTCATTTCCTGCCTGCAGGAGGGAGCGCGGCGGTTTGGGTGGGGCCGGCGGAATCCAAAGCCCGGCCAGTCGCGGGACGGGCGTTGGCTCGTCGGAATGGGCGTGGCCGCCGCCACGCGCGGGAACACGCTTCAATTGTCCAAGGCGAACGTACGGCTCGGACCGGATGGTTCGGCCGTCGTGCGCATGGCGATGACCGACATCGGTACGGGGACTTACACCATTCTGACCCAGATCGCGGCCGAGATGCTCGGGCTGCCACCGGAACAACTTCGAGTGGAATTGGGCGACACCAGCTTTCCGCAGGCGTCGGGGTCGGGTGGCTCCTACGGCGC
>JBAUXQ010000424.1:0-4030 GCA_049584355.1 Roseiarcus sp.
GCCCGCGCCGTCGCGGCGGCGAAGACGACGTCGTTGTCCATCGGCGCGTGGGCGGGACGCAGCGCGAGCGCATAGCCGTCCTGGGCCATGATCGCGACGCGCTTGACCTGGGTCGTGGTCAACGCCGCGTCGGTGACGACGACCGCAAGGTCGGTGCTTGACGGCGTGTCGGACTTGAGACGGAGCGTCAGGTGGTCGTCGATTTCCTTCGGGCCGAAGCCGAGGCCGCCGAATTCGGCGCCGCGCTCGTAAGGCGCGGCCCAGAAATGCAGGCTTTCGCCGCGCGTCGCCCGGCCGACCGAATTGACGACCACGAGCGCGCCGACGCGAAGGCCGCTCGAGGTCACGGCGCTCGCCGAGCCGAGGCCGCCTT
Organism: Roseiarcus sp.; assembly: GCA_049584355.1. Lineage (GTDB taxonomy): Bacteria > Pseudomonadota > Alphaproteobacteria > Rhizobiales > Beijerinckiaceae > Roseiarcus. Next base: position 374 of record JBAUXQ010000424.1, read on the forward strand.
TGAGATTGTAGGTCGTGGCGCCATAGCCAGCGCCCGCGGTTCCGAGCGCGAAGGGAACAGCGGCGGTCGACGCAGCCTTGAGGCCCAGGTCCCAATAGGGCGGCTTGCGGCCCCAGTCCTTGTCGCCGCCGTTGAGAAGATCGAACAGACTCGCGCCTGGCACGATCGGAACGCGCGCCCCGCGGTGCTCGTAGCCGCGTCCGATCTCGGCGAGATAAGCCATCGCGCCGCCCGCCGCGTCGAGTCCGAAGGCCGAGCCGCCGGAGAGAACGAAGCCGTCGACGCGCTCGACCGTCATTTCCGGCTCCAACAGCGCCGTGTCGCGCAGCGCAGGCGCGCCGCCGTTGATCGCGATCGAGGCGACCGCCGGTTCGTCAAACAGGATCATTGTGACGCCTGAGGCCAGCCGGGCGTCGTCGGCGGAGCCAACCCGCACGCCGTCAACGTCGGTGATGAGATTGGCCGCCATCAAATGTCCTTCATCAGCCGGATCGCGTCATAGACCGCGGCGTGGATGTTGCGGCTCGCCACCGCATCGCCAATCCGGAACAGGCGATAGCGGCCGTCGGGATTGCTGCTCACGGTCTGTGGGCGCCCGGCGATGAGCGCGTCGTAGTCGACTTCGCCGCGGTTGATCGAGCCCGCCTTGAGCTCGAAATAGAGGTCGTCCACCGGAACCGCGCCGTGCTCGACGACGATCATGTCCGCTTCCTTCTCCACCCGCCGCCGGCCGTATTCGTCATAGAAGGCGCCGACGACGCGGTTTCCTCGGCGGGCGATCGATTCGAGCCGCAGGTTCAGCGACACCTTGGCGTCGGCGCGGCTGAAGGCGCGGAAATAGGGCGGATAAGAGGTGCCGCCGACATCCGGCGCCAGCATGCGCTCGGGGGTGACGATCTCGAGCTTCGCCCCGGAATCGGCGACGTATTCGGCGGCGCTGAGGCCCGGGTGAGCGCCGTTGTCGTCGTAGACGATCACCTCGCCGCTCGGCCGCGCGGCGCCCGAGAGGAGATCCCAACTGGTCACCGCAAGTTCGCCGCCAGAGTCGAGGAACTCGACGTTCGGCGCGCCTCCGGTGGCGATGACGACGACGTCCGGATCGAGGCCAAGCACGTCGTCCGCGCCCGCGAAAGCGTTGAAGCGAAAGGCGACCCCAAGTCGTTCGCATTCGTGCACCCGCCAGTCGACGACGCCGATGATTTCACGCCTGCGCTTGAGCGCGGCGGCGAGCACGATCTGACCGCCGGGCCTGGCCGCGGCCTCGAGGACGACGACGTCGTGCCCGCGCTCGCCCGCGACGCGCGCCGCTTCGAGCCCGCCCGGGCCCGCCCCGACGACGACGACTTTCCTTTTCGGACCGTTGGAACGCGGCACGAGATGGGGGATCGTCGCCTCGCGCCCGGTCGCCGGGTTGTGGATGCAGACGGCCTGGCCGGCATAGATCGAATCGATGCAATAGCCCATGCCGACGCAGGGGCGGATCTCGGCTTCGCGCCCCTCGGCGATCTTGCGCGCGATGTGGGGATCGGCCATGTGCGCGCGGGTCATGCCGACCATGTCGAGCTTGCCGCTCGCAATCGCGTAGCGCGCAGTGGCGACGTCCTGGATGCGGGCGGCGTGAAAGGTCGGCAGGCGGGTCTCGGCGCGCACTTCGCCAGCGAAATCAAGGTGAGGCGCCGAACGCTCGCCCATGCCCGGGATGACGCGGCTCAGCGCCTCGTCGCTGTCGATATGGCCCTTGATCACGTTGAGAAAGTCAATCAACCCCGAACGGGTCAGGCGGCGCGCGATCGCCATGCCCTCGTCGCGGTTCAAGCCCCGATCCCAATCCTCGTCGCAGACGAGCCGCGCGCCGATGAGGAAATCGGGACCGACGCGCCGCCTCACCGCCTCGAACACCGCCATGCCGAAGCGCAGGCGGTTGTCGATCGACCCGCCATATTCGTCGGCGCGCTTGTTGGTGGCCGGCGACCAGAACTGGTCGATCAGATGGCCGTAGCACTCGAATTCGACGCCATCGAGCCCGCCGGCCTTCACCCGCTCGGCCGCGTCGGCGTAAGCGGCGATCACGCGGGCGATGTCCCAGTCCTCCATCGCCTTGGGGAAGGCGCGATGGGCGGGCTCGCGCACATGAGAGGGCGCGATCACCGGCAGCCAATCGTCCTTGCTCCAGCTGGTGCGGCGCCCGAGATGGGTGATCTGGATCATCACCGCGGCGCCCATGTCGTGCACGTCGTCGGCGAGCTCCTTGAGCCACCGCACGCATTCGTCCTTGTAAAGGAGGATGTTGCCGAACGCCTGCGGACTGTCGGGCGCGACCACCGACGAACCGCCGATCATGGTCAGCGCGATGCCGCCCCTCGCTTTTTCGGCGTGGTAGAGCCGATAGCGCGCCTTCGGCATGCCGTCGTCGGTGTAGGCCGGCTCGTGCGCGGTCGACATCAGCCGGTTGCGCAAGGTGAGCCCACGCAGCTGGAAGGGTTGCAACAACGGATCGACGGACATCGGCGGCCTCGACGCTTCGGCGGACTATCGGGAGCGCAAGGCGCGGGGTCAATCCGGGCCGCTCCCGACCCGCGGCTGCCGCGCCCATTGCGGCGAAGGAGTATAGTTCATGGCGAGGCTGATTCGTCGGGCTTCCAAACGGGCGAGCGAAGGACATCTGGGGCAGTGCGTGATGAACTGAACGAGCCGCTGGGGCTCGTGTCCGGCGCAGTGGCCGCGCCGCCCGCGGGCCGATGGCGCGCGGCCGGGCGCGCGGTTCTTGCCGCAGCAGCTCTTGCGGCTGCGATCGGTATTGTCACGCTAGCGCGACGCGATTCGCCGCTCGACGGCGAGCCCTACGCAGTGGCGAAGGTCGAAGTCGCGCCGGCGCCGTCCGGACCGGCGGCTCCCGACGTGACTCCAAGCGTCCATGAGGCCGCAGCGCCGCCGGTCGCCTCCGCCGATCAGGTGGAGGCGGCGAGCGGAGTGAAGGTCACCCGCCCGGGTGGCGGCGGCCCGCCAAATGCACGCATCATCGATGTCGAGCGGGCGCTTGCCGACAGGCTCAACGCTGCGCCCGACCCACGCCTCGTCGAGACGTCGCGCTACGGCCCATTGCCGCGCGTCGGCGCCGACGGCGCTCGGCCGTTCGAGGTCTACGCCAGGCCGGTGCTGCTCGACCCGAAATTGAAAGCCGGCGCGCCCCGGATCGCGCTGATGGTCGGCGGGCTCGGCCTCAACGCCGAGGGCGCCGAAGCGGCGATCGCCAAACTGCCGGGCGCGGTGACGCTTGGGTTTGCGCCCTATGGCGCGGGAATCGAGGAGCGCGCGGCGGAAGCGCGGGAGGCGGGGCACGAGACCGCGTTGCAGGCGCCGATGGAGGACTTTTCGGATGGGACCGGCGAGCCGGGGCCCCATACGCTGAAGACGTCAGCCTCCGACGCCGACAATCTCGATTCGCTGCGCTGGCTCATGAGCCGGTTCGCCGGCTATGTTGCGGTGGTCAATCGCCTCGGCGGAAAATTCACCGCCGATACGAGGGAGTTAACGCCGGTTCTGACGGAAATCGCAGCCCGGGGCCTTGGCTATCTCGACGACGGCGCTTCGCCGCGCAGCGTCGCGCCGGACGTCGCCGCGGCGCTGGCGATGCCGTCGGCGCGCACGGATGTGGTC
>JBAUXQ010000425.1:0-4530 GCA_049584355.1 Roseiarcus sp.
CAGCGCAGGACACCGAGAAACCGGCAGGGGAGACCGAGAAGGAGCAACCAAAAAACTGATTGGCTTCAGTGACAACGTCAAATCAGAAGCCCGGTTGAGTTAGCGCGCGCGGCGACGCGATCCGCCCGCCGCCTGCTCCCGTCGGTAGATCCGCGGTGCGCCGCGATTGGCGGAATGCTGATTCACGGCGGCCGTCGAGGCAGTGATGAACCGGGTTTGCATCCAAAGTTCAATCATCACCCGCTGTTCCGCAGGCCCGCCGAAATGCCGTTGATGGTGAGCTGGATTCCGGTCAGCACCTTCTCGCTCGCCGCCCTCGATCGGTGCAGCTTAAGGAGCTCAACCTGCACGTGGTTGAGCGGATCGAGATAGGGAAAGCGGTTGCGGATCGAGCGGTCGAGCAGCGGATTGCTCTCCAAAAGCTTGGACTGCTCCATGATTGCGTTCAGCGCGTCGACCGAGTCGCGCCATTCGCGCGAGATGCGGGCGAAGATTTTCTCGCGCAATGACACGTCCTCGACCAAGCGCGCATAGCGCGAGGCGATGGCGAGGCTCGATTTGGCCAGCACCATGTCCATGTTGGAGAGCAGGGTGCGGAAGAACGGCCAGCTCACATACATGGCCTTCAGCGCCTCGAGGCCGTCCTTCGGATGGGCGTCGATGTAAGCCTTCACCGCCGAACCGAAGCCGAACCAGCCGGGCAGCATCAGCCGGCATTGCGCCCACGAGAACACCCATGGAATGGCGCGCAGGTCGCCGATCGCCGTCGTCTTCTTGCGCGAGGCGGGCCGCGAGCCGATGTTGAGGCTGGCGATTTCGGTGATGACGGTCGAGGCCCAGAAATAGCGCTCGAAGCCGTCCGTCTCGTAGACGAGGCCGCGATAGGCGGCGAAGGCGGCCGCCGACAATTCGTCCATCGTCTCAAGAAAGGCCGGATCGGGGGCGGGGCTCTCGTCCTGCAACAGGGTCGCTTCGAGGGTCGCCGAGACGAGGGTCTCAAGATTGCGCCGGCCGACGTCGGGGTTGGAATACTTGCTCGAAATGATCTCCCCCTGCTCGGTAATGCGAATCTGCCCCTGCACCGCGCCGCCCGGCTGCGCCAGGATCGCCTCATAGCTCGGGCCGCCGCCGCGCCCGACTGAGCCGCCACGCCCATGGAAGAGGCGGATGCGCACGCCGTGCCTGCGGAACACCTCGACGAGACCGATCTCAGCCTTGTAAAGCTCCCAACCCGAAGTGACGAAGCCGCCGTCCTTATTGGAATCGGAATAGGCGAGCATGACCTCCTGTTCTCCGCCCTGCGAATCGACCAGCTTGCGGTATTCGGGAATCGACAGGAGACGGTCCATCACCCCGACGCAGGCGCGCAGATCCTGGATCGTCTCAAAGAGGGGCACGAGCGCGAGCGACGTCGTCCCGGCCGCCGCGTCGATGAGACCGACCTCCTTCATCAAGAGCGCCAGCTCCAGCATGTCCGACACGCTGTCAGTGTTCGAAATGATCGAGGCGCGGATGGCGCCCAGACCATATTTTTCGCGAATCGACCGCGCGGCGCGGAACAGCTCCAGCTCCCCGGCAGTCTCCTCGCCATAGGCGATGAACGGCGAGACGAGCGGGCGCGGCGACAGCAGCTCTCTCCGCAGGAGCGCGACGCGCTCCTCCTCGTTCAGGGCGCAATAATCGAAACCCGGCGTGACCGCGGCGAATATCTCCGCAACCGTGCGTTCGTGCACCTTGGCGTTCTGCCTGAGGTCGAGGGGCGCGAGATGAAAGCCAAACACGTCCACGGCGCGCTGCAAGGTCCGCAGCCGCCCGCGCGCCACGATGCCGGCGTTGGTTTCTCTCAGCGACCGGGCAATCGTCGCGAGGTCGGCGCTGAATTCCGCCGCTGACGCATAGGGCGCCCGATCGACGATCGGCTGGCGGAGCGCAATGACGTGGTCGAGCTCGCGCGCCGTCTTGGCGAGGCGCGAATACATGCCCGTGATGGCGCGCCGGTAAGGCTCCTTGCGGCGGGCGGCGGCGGAATCATCGGATGTGTCGGCGAGACTGGTGAGCTCCGGACTCATCGACGCGAGATTGGATGCGAGCGACAATTCGGCGCCAAGTTCGTGCAATTCGTCGAGATAATGGCCGATCGCCTGGGCGCTCTGCAGGCGCATGGCCTCGTTGAGAACGTCGGCGGTGACGAACGGATTCCCGTCGCGGTCGCCGCCGATCCAGGAGCCCACGCGCAGGAAGGAAGCGATCGGCGTCTCGCGCGCCTTTCCACCGATCGCCTCGAGTTTGTCCTCGATCGACCCATAGAGGCGCGGCAGCTCGCGGAAAAACGTGTAACCGTAATATGAGAGGCCGTTCGCGACCTCGTCGATCACTTTTAGCCGCGTCTGGCGCAAGAGGTTGGTCCGCCAGAGGACGAGGATCGCACGCCGCAGCTTCTCCTCGATCAGCGTGAGCTCCGCTGGATCGACGGTGCGATCGCGCTCGTCGAGCAGTTCGGCGATTTCGAGTTCGCGCGTCCGCGTGCTCTGGCGCCGGACCTCGGTCGGATGGGCGGTCAGCACCGGGCTCACCAGCGCGCGGTCGAAGAAATCGCCGAGCGCCTTCGGCTCGACGCCCATCTCGCGCGTGCGTTGGAAGGCGTAAGCCAGCGAACCCGGGCGCGACGCTGAGCCGGCGATCGCATGCGCGCGGTTGCGGCGGATGTGATGCTGGTCTTCGGCGATGTTGGCGAGATGGGAGAAATAGCTATACGCGCGCACGATCGACAGCGTCTGGTCGGCGTTGAGGCTATCGAGCGTCGCCTCCAGCTCGCGCCGCGCGCCGACCTCGTTGTCGCGATGGAAACGGATCGAGGCTTTGCGGATCTGCTCGACCAGCTCGAACACCTCTTCGCCCTCCTGCTCGCGAACGGTGTCGCCGAGGATCCGGCCGAGGAGGCGGATGTCGTCGCGAAGCGGCAGGTCCTTCTCGGGCTCATCCGCGGCCAGCCGCGCTACGCTTTCAGTCGGAGCATTGAGGGCCATCGGCATATCCGTCGGCGGGGGCGTAGAACGGATGTTGCACTGCGGAAGTCTTTGGTGCAAGGGCGAAGGCCATGCCACCGTCCCTGACTTGATCCGCCGTTCGGGCGCCGCGCGACTGCGTCAAGGCGCGACCTGTTCCGGGCGCCGCCTTGGGAATTTAGCGCAACGCCTCTGGTGAAATGTTTTCCAAGTCCGCGGAACCATTTTCCAAGTCCCGTGGAAATGTTTTCAAAGCCTCCCGGAAGCAGAATCCAAGCCGATGGAAGGAAAATCCAAGCCGATTGCTTTGGCTATATTGAGCCTTTCCAAAGGGTTAGGCCCGTCCCTGAGGCGAAGCGCCTCATTTTCCCATTCTTCCAGCTTCTCGGTTTCGCGGGGGGGCCTTCGGTCAAGTGACCCGATGAAGGTGGTATAGCACGAATTCTGATTTTCGAAAAGCATTTGCTCGAAAAAGTCGAGACGCCTATTCCTTCAAAGCGCGCCATGCCCTCCGGCGAGCGCCAAGGCGAGCCGGGCGGCAAGCGCCGTCTTGTCCTTGAGCTCGCATTCGTAGACGACGAGGGCGCGCCAGCCCAGAGTCGAATAGGCGGCGAGCGTTTTGGCGTCGCGCGCGCGATTGCGGGCAATCTTGGCCTGCCAATAGGCGACGTTGGTCTTGGGCAGCCGCGCGCCGCGGGCGCAGTCATGGCCGTGCCAGAAGCAGCCGTGGACGAAAATCGCGAGCTTGCGCCGCCCGTAGGCGACGTCCGGCTTGCCCGGCAGATCGGCGCGATGAAGCCGATAGCCTGGCGCAATCGGGCGCAAAAGGGCGCAGACGGCGCGCTCTGGGCCGGTGCCGCGCGATTTGACCGCGCGCATGACGGCCGAGCGGTCGTAGGCTTTGGCCGCAGCGGTTTGCGCTCTTAGCATTGCAGGCCGCCGTCGCGGGGCCGCAACCGCTCCGGTTTGAGCACGGCGCTCATGTTCCCATCGCGCTCAATCCTGTTGGCTGTCACCTTCAACCTCGACTGCGAGCCCGAGGAGCTGACGGTGGTACTTCTCAAGCCGTTGGAAGTGCGCCTGGATCGCTCCTGCGATTTCCCTCGAGTTCTTCACTGCGAGGAAATGACTGACGATCTGGCTGTAGTGCTCAGCCTGACGCGGCAGCCGAAGAGCGGGATCCCTTTTTTCCGCGATTTCAGCGTCGGCCATCACTTGAACTCTTTGCGACGGTTCCGTCGCCTTGGCGCGACTGGTCGGCGGTTTGGGCATCTTGCCGTTCATCAGCGCCGAGCGTCCGTGAAACTCATGAAACAATGCATCTTCTAGGTAATTGATCTCCGCTCTTTCCTTCACCGGATAGGCCCAGACCCATGCGATCTCCCACACATCGATCTGACGATTTGCGATGATGTCGCTCCTAGCCGAGGTCAAATGACGATTCACCCGCGAACGGATGCCATCGATCGATTGACCCACATAGATGGGAACTTGATCGAGGTCACAAAGTGCGTAGCAACCGATG
>JBAUXQ010000426.1:0-1555 GCA_049584355.1 Roseiarcus sp.
CCTCCCAGCCTACGGGCCGCGGCTTGGCGCCAAGAAGGGCGCGAATGGCGTCGATTTCGCTTTGAGCCACGGACGATCCCTATTCTTCAACGCGGTGTATTTTGACGCCCGACCCCTGAGCCTTCAACCTCCCGCACGCTCGTCCCCTGCCGCTCACCGCAGCACGCATCGCAAGCCCTCGCGCTCGGCCAGGATCGGCAGGAGTTGCCGGAAGATCGCGCCCGCGGCGCGTTCGTTGCCCGCTTCGGTGAAGTGGACGATGTCGAGATAGAGGTCATCGTCCCATTGTCCGTCGAGGTCTCCGGCCGTGTCGATGAGCGGGACGTGCTCTTCCTGGCTCAATAGCCGCACCATGCGATTGTGGGCGGCGTTGGCGGCGACGATGTCGTCGATCGGCTTGAACACCGCGCCGTAGAAGTCCTTGACCTCGCGCGGACTGTCGCCGTTGATCGCCATGCTCGAGTCCGCGAGCGCGACGTCGACGCCGCCCGCGCGCGCGAGCGCGATCAGCTTGCGATAATCCTCGGCGTAGCGGCTCTTCATCAGTTCGGCGTCCGGGATCGGCGCGAGCGCCGCCGGCCGCGCCTCGGCCGTATTGCGGCTCCGCCAGTCGTGGGCCGCGCGCTCGACCGTCAGCACGGCGCGGCCGATCAGCGCCGAGGCGCGCGGCCGCACGCCCGGCTCGTTGGGTTCGGGAACACGCCTGAGGCCGAGCGCGAGCAGGCCGTTCATGCCATGCGCGCTCAAGATCAGGTCGGGCTTCAGCGGCAAGATGTCGCGGCGCATGCGCTCGAGGTTGTCTTCGAGCGTATAGGCCTCGGTCCCGGCGTTGACGACCTCGACTCTGCGCCCGCACTCGGCGTGCTGGTCGAACAGATCCTGCAGCAGCTCCGGCCATGGGCGCTCGCCGTCGCGCAAAGTGGGCCCGAAGGTCTGCGACTCGCCGAGAGCGAAGATACGGAAAGCGTCGCCCTTGTCGCGCGGCAGGTCGGGACCGCGAAAGCCAAGATTGTTGATCCGGATCGTGGTGTCGAACATGCGCCCGGAGGAGCCCGGAACGAAGACGAACGGGAGCTTCTTCTCAGGGTCCGGCGCGTCGATCTTCGACCTGATGCCGTCCTCCCTGATCCACTCGTTGAGATAATAGTACCACCAGACCGCGAACGCGGCCGGATTGGCCTGCGCGGCGCGATAGGAATAAGTCGGATGAGCGATCGTCGCAGCGAGCGGCAATCCGGTCGAATGACGGTAGAGAGCGTCGGCGAACGGCAGCGCGAGCGCGAACAGGAGAAAGGCCCGCGCGGCCGCGGCGAGCGCCCCTCTCGAAGCAGGACGCGCTCTTTCGCTCAGCGCAAGAGCGATGCCCGCGGTCGCGAAGAGCAAGCCATAGAACGCATAGGGCCTGTTCGCCATGAAGGCGTTGCGGGCGAGCACGCCGGCGCCAAGCGCCGCGAGACCAAGCGCAATCGACACGAGCGAGGGACGAAAGCGGCGAGTCTCGCCGCGCGGCGCGGCAAGGGCTGCGGCGGCCTCGCGGCGCGCGGCGGTATAATAG
>JBAUXQ010000427.1:0-2698 GCA_049584355.1 Roseiarcus sp.
GAGATGAACGAGTCGATGTCGAGGATGACATCGCCAAAAATCTTGATGGGCCCGAAGAACAGCGTCGCCGCGAGTAACAGCCCGATTGCGATCATGCTGAAGCCCGGAATGAAAAACAGCCAGCGCGGGCTGTACATCAGCAGGAACTTCAGATGCCTCCAGCCGTCGCGCCATGTTTTCAAATGAGGAGCGCGGCTGCGCCCATCGGGTTTCAGAAGGGTCGGAACTTCGACGATCTTCAGCCCACCGATCGCGCCGCGCACGATCATCTCGCTCGCAAATTCCATCCCGGTTGTCTGCAATCGCAATGAGCGGATCGCCTCTGCATTGAAGGCCCGCAGACCGCAGTGAAAGTCGCCGATTGGGATCTTGAAAAACAGTCGGCCGAGGAAACTGAGCGCCGGATTGCCGAGATACCGATGCATGAATGGCATCGCCCCCGGCGCAATTCCGCCCTGGAACCGATTTCCCATCACAAGGTCGGCGCCGCCGCGCAACTGATCGAGGTACTCATCGAGGTTTGAGAAATCATAGCTGTCGTCGGCGTCGCCCATGACGATGAAGCGGCCGTGCGCAGCTTCGATCCCTCCGAGCAGCGCCGCGCCATAACCGGGGGTAGCGACGTTCACGATCCTCGCGCCATGGCGCGCGGAGATTTCCCGCGACCCATCGGTGCTGCCGTTGTCGGCGACCAGAACCTCTCCGGCCACCTCTTTCCGAGCGAGGAACGCTTGGGCCTTGGTAATGCACGCTCCGATGGTTTCAGCCTCATTGAGGCAGGGCATAAGGATCGTCAGCTCAAGGTCGGGCGGCCCGGTGAGCCGAACGTCACTTTCCTCGACCAGGGAACTCATATTCAGCTCTCGCCGCGGTCCCGGACGCCCGACGGGCGACCGTCAGGGTGGTAAATCTCAATTGATGCCGCGGCGCAAGGGAGGTTGAGCGAAGCCCGCGGCCTGAAAATGAGGGCTCGTCGGGCGTGAACATGTTCTGCGCTTGGCCCATGAGCTTCGACGAACGAAAAGATCACGGCGAAGGTTCGGCGGACGTTCTCCCACGCGCCGGCTTTGCCTCGAGCGGCGTCGCTGGTTAGGTTAAGGCAAGATTGTCCACTATCACTTCTGAGGGTTGAAGCGTCCGGCGACAACGCGCCATGCTGCTCGTCTGCCGAATTGGCCGCAGGAAGCGTCAATGACCGAGGCTTGGGAAAGATTTTTGACCAACGTGAAGGGCGAAGGGCGGTCGTCCCCCGCGGCCTGGTCAGAGACTTATCGCACCGGCGATCATTGCGTGTGGGATCACGCGTCGCCATCTACAGAACTCATAGGATACATACTGGGGGCAAGGCTTCCGGCAGGCGCACGAGTGCTTGACTTGGGATGCGGGACGGGAGCGGACGCGATCTTCCTCGCCAAGCAGAATTTTGAAGCCCATGGCGTCGATTTTTCCAAAGAGGCGCTCCGACTTGCTGAACAGCGCGCCGGTGAACTGGACGTATCCGTTGATTGGCGCGAATGTAGCGCTTTGAACACGCCCTTTGACGACGGCTATTTTGACCTGATTACCGACCGGGGCTGCTTTCACCACATAGCCGGACCACTCCGGCGCGAATACGCTCGTGAAATCGCACGCATATTGAGACCAGGCGGCGTTCTGTTCTTGCGCGGTTGCCGAGCGTCTGACGACGGCCCCTTTGTCCCGGTTGACCACAATTCGATATTGGAAAACTTTGACCAACGACTCTTCGACGTGGGCCCCGATACTCCGTTCTTTTACGCGGTCGACACCGGCGGCATACCCGCTACAGCGGTCTCGATCGTGCGTCGTGACTTGAGCGCAGCCAGGGGCGCGCGGTCCTTGTCATTTTTCAAAAGGCTGACAAAGCGGGCGCGGATGCTCCCGTCAATAAACCAGTAATCAGCTCCGCAGATCGTTTGCAGGCATCTTGGTCCAGCCCGACGCGGAACGGCGGCCCGCCCACGGGCCGCCGCCCCACGCCTCACTGGTCGGCCGGAATTATCCCGAAGATTTCCGAATAGCGGCCTCCGCGGCCCTCGTCCCACTTCCGGTGCGCCCACATCCACTGCTCGGGCGCCTCGCGGATGAAGGTTTCGAACTGCTTCTGCAACGCGGCGGTGGCGACGATGGCGTCGGCCTCGCGGTCGTTGGTCTCGGGGACGGGTATGCGGGCGCCCTTGATGACGAAATGGACATCGGGGCGGCGGAACGCCGCGCCGGCGTAGAGGGGCAGGCCGGTGGTGCGGGCGAGCAGGGCCGGGAAGACCGTCGAGCGCGCGAGGGCGCCGAAGAAAGGAACGGCCGCGCCGCGATCGTCGCGCAGATCGGCGAGGAACGCGGGATAGCCGCCCTGCCTGGCGGTTTTGAGAAGCGTCCTTGCGGTAGCGGTGGTCCTGGGCAGAAGCCCGCCCTCGTACACCGTCTCGCGCAATTTGAGCGTCGCTGCGTCGACGTAAGGGTTGCTCAAGCGCTGATAGACGCCGGTGAACGGCGCGCCCATGAGCTTGCCGGCGTAGGCGACAAGCTCCCAGTTGCCGAGATGGAGGCCGCAGACGATGCAGGGTCCGCCGCGGGCGATCTCGCGCAATTGCTCCATGGGCTCGAAGGTGACCCGGCCTTCCCTCATGATCTGCTTGAGGAAAAAGCCTTCGGCGAAGGTGCGGCCGAGGTTCTCCCACAT
>JBAUXQ010000428.1:0-5051 GCA_049584355.1 Roseiarcus sp.
CGATGAACACAGTCGTCATAGCGGTTCTCCTTGAAAGGATGACTAAAAAATTTTCGGTGACGGGCCGCTGCTCCCGCTGAAAACGCGCCATCGCGGCAGAGCGCGGCGGGCTGGAAAACGCAGCATAAGCCGAAACTGGAATGCACGAAAAGCCGGTCCAACCCACGCGACCGACGGCTCGCCCTCGCGGAACTGAAGGCTGGCGTTTGTGCGGCGCAATAAGCTATGACACCAACAAGAATCCTCTCCGAACGCCGGCGCACCGAGCCTCATGTCAATCCGAGCCGCCATCCATCACCTGACGCACTACAAATATGACCGGCCGGTTTCGCTGGGGCCGCAGATCATCCGGCTTAGGCCTGCGCCCCACAGCCGCACGCGGGTCATCTCACATTCCCTGAAAGTGACGCCTGCCGACCATTTCGTGAACCACCAGCAGGATCCCTACGGCAACTGGCTCGCCCGCTACGTCTTCCCCGAACTGGTCAACGAACTGAAGATCGAAGTCGACGTCGTCGCCGACATGACGGTCTACAATCCGTTCGACTTCTTCGTCGAGGAGAGTGCGGAGATTTGGCCGTTCGAATACGGCGAAGACCTGAGGCCCGACCTCATCATCTATCGCACGCCTGAGCCTGCGGGGCCGCGCCTCCAGGCGTTTCTGAACGGAATCGACCGGTCGCCCAAGCGAACCGTCGATTTCGTGGTTGATCTCAACAGCCGCCTTTCGCGCGAGATCAAATATCTCATTCGCATGGAGCCGGGGGTGCAAAGCCCGGAGGAGACGCTGGAGCACGCGTCCGGCTCGTGCCGCGATTCGAGCTGGCTCCTGGTCCAGATCCTCCGCAATCTCGGCCTCGCCGCCCGCTTCGTGTCCGGCTATCTGATCCAGCTCAAGCCTGATCTCATGGCCCTGGACGGTCCGCCGGGCACCGACCGCGACTTCACCGACCTCCACGCTTGGGCCGAGGTCTATCTTCCGGGCGCCGGCTGGATCGGGCTCGATCCAACCTCGGGCCTCCTCACGGGGGAAAGCCATATTCCGCTCGCCGCCACGCCGCACTATCGCAACGCCGCGCCGATCTCGGGCCTCGCGAGTTTCGCCAATGTCGATTTCGAGTTCGACATGCGCGTCGAGCGGGTCGCCGAGCATCCGCGCATCACCAAGCCCTATTCGGAAGAGGCCTGGAAAGCGCTCGACGCTCTCGGCGAGCAGGTCGACAGGAAGCTGGTCGCCGACGACGTCCGGCTCACCATGGGCGGCGAGCCGACGTTCGTCTCGATCGATGATTTCGAATCGGGCGAGTGGAACACCGACGCCGTCGGCCCGACCAAGCGCGCGCTCGCCGACCGCCTCGTTCGGCGCCTGCGCGACCGCTTCGCGCCGGGCGGGTTCCTGCATTACGGGCAGGGCAAATGGTATCCCGGCGAGTCCCTGCCGCGCTGGACCTTTTCGCTCTATTGGCGCCGCGACGGCAAGCCGATCTGGCAAAACCCAAAAAGCATCGCGGTTGAGGGTGTCGAAACCGGGGCTACGAGCGAGAAGGCGCAGACGCTGCTCGGCGCGATCGCCTCCGAGCTCGGCGTCGCCTCCGACTACGTCGCGCCGGCCTACGAGGACCCGGCCGAGTGGATCGTGAAAGAGGCGAACCTGCCGCCGAACGTCTCGCCGGAGAACTCCAAGCTCAAGGACCCTGAGGAGCGCCACCGGATCGCCCGCGTTTTCTCGCGCGGTCTGACCGAGCCGTCCGGATACGTGCTGCCGGTCCAGCGCTGGCAGGCAAAGGCGGACGCGCATCGCTGGCGCAGTGAGAAATGGAAGACCCGCCGCGGCGCGCTCCACCTGGTTCCCGGCGACAGCCCGGTCGGCTATCGCCTGCCCTTGGGCGCGCTGCCCTACGTTCCTCCCGCCTCGTTTCCCTATATCGTCGAGGCCGACCCGACCGAGCCGCGCGGACCGCTGCCGGATTTCCATGACTCGCGCGAGCGCGCCCAGCGGGTCGCCTCGTTCGCGGCAGCGGAGGCGGGCCAGCAGGAGCGGGTCGAGCAGAGGCTCGGCGACATCGACGGCGCCGTCCGCACCGCGGTGACGGTCGAGGCGCGCGACGGGCATCTCTGCGTCTTCCTGCCGCCGGTCGAGCGGCTCGAGGACTATCTCGAGCTCGTCGCCGCCGCCGAGGCGGCGGCCGAACAGATTGGCCTGCCGGTGCAGATCGAGGGCTACCCGCCCCCGGCCGATCCGCGCATGAACGTCATTCGCGTCGCGCCGGACCCGGGCGTGATCGAGGTCAACATCCATCCCTCGTCCAGCTGGCGCGAGTGCGTCGCCACGACCGAGGCGATCTACGAGGAAGCGCGGCTCGCGCGCCTCGGCGCCGACAAATTCATGATCGACGGCAAGCATTCCGGCACCGGCGGCGGCAATCACGTCGTCGTCGGCGGGGCGACGCCGCTCGACAGTCCGTTCCTCAGGCGTCCGGACCTCTTGAAAAGCCTCGTCATCCATTGGCTCAGGCATCCGAGCCTCAGCTATTTCTTCTCCGGCCTGTTCATCGGTCCGACCAGCCAGGCGCCGCGCGTCGACGAAGCGCGCCACGACAGCCTTTACGAACTGGAGATCGCGCTCGCCCAGATCCCGCCGCCCGGAAAGGGCCAGACCCCTCGGCCGTGGCTGCTCGATCGCCTGATGCGCAATCTTCTCACCGACGTCACCGGCAACACCCATCGGGCGGAAATCTGCGTCGACAAGCTCTACTCGCCCGACGGCCCGACCGGCCGTCTCGGCCTCATCGAGTTCCGCGGCTTCGAGATGCCGCCCGACCCGCGCATGAGCCTCGCCCAGCAATTGCTCATCCGGGCGATTCTCTCACGGCTTTGGCGCGATCCGCTCGGCGGAGCGCTGCCGCGCTGGGGATCGTCGCTGCATGACCGCTTCATGCTGCCGCACTTCGTCTGGGAGGATGTGCTCGACGTACTGGCCGATCTCAAGGCGCATGGGCTACCCTTTCGCTCCGACTGGTACGAGGCGCAGGCCGAGTTCCGCTTTCCGTTCTGCGGCGAGGTCGAATACGAGGGCGTCAAGCTCGAACTGCGCCAGGCGCTGGAGCCCTGGCATGTGCTGGGCGAGACCGGCGCGATCGGCGGCACGGCGCGCTATACCGACTCATCGACCGAGCGGGTGCAGGTCAAGCTCACGACCTCGGATCCGGAACGCTACATCGTCGCCTGCAACCGGCGCCGCGTGCCGTTGCGCGGGACGGCGACCGGGGGCGTCGCGGTCGGCGCGGTGCGCTACAAGGCCTGGAAGCCGGCGATGGCGATGCATCCGACAGTGCCGGTCCAGGCGCCGTTGGTCTTGGACATTTTCGACGCCTGGAATGGGCGGGCGCTCGGCGGTTGCGTCTATCACGTCGCCCACCCGGGCGGGCGCAGCTACGACACCTTCCCGGTCAACTCCAATGAGGCCGAGGCGCGGCGCCTGGCGCGGTTCGAGGCGCGCGGCCACACCCCCGGCGCCTACGAGCCCCCGCCCGAAACGCCCCATCCCGAATTCCCGCTGACGCTCGACTTGAGGCGTCCGCCTGGGGTTTAGCCCATCGGCGAGTGTCCTTGGCGCAAGAAAGCGGCGCGCGCCAAGACGCCTTGTTCCCAAAACGCGCCGAGTTGCGTCAGCTGAGCGGAACACCTGCTTGACGCAGGCCTGAAAGAAAGAGCTCGGCCATCCACGGGTGTCGAAACGGACTATTGGCGCCGGTGAGAACCAGCGTGTATCGCGCGTCGCGGCGCAGTAGCTCGGCAGCATGGGCGCCCGCCTCCTCTACAAGCCCGGCGTGCGCCAAGGACGCGATGAGAAAGCAACGCGCGGCATGGAAGTCGGGCGCCCGCCCGATTGCTCCTCTGGCCGAGCCGATTGCAGCATCAAATTCACGTGTGAAAAATTGCGCGGCTGCCTGAATGCACAGACGACCGATCGCGTCAGCCGAGAGCGGATCGAGCCGCTCATTGGTGTCGGCTCGGGACAGCGCCGCCGCGAAATCACCATTGCAAACCGACACCCAGGCGCCGCGACTGTAGGCCTCGGCGGAATTCGGGTTTGCGGCGATCGCCCGATTGAGAAGAGCCGACCCCTCAGCGTGCATGCCGCCAAGCGTTGTCAGGACCCAACCGCACCGGGCCAGAATCTGGGGATCGCTCGAATCCAACGCCAACGCCTCACGGGCGAGGCTGACAGCGCGATCTCTCGCGGCCTCAAAGTCCGGCTCCCATCCCAGGTACGCTCCGCGTTCGAAGAGGACCGCCAGCATGCCGCGCGCGTGAGCAAAGTTCGGATCGCGTGCGATCGCTCCCTCCAAGAGGTTTTTCGCCGAATCATATCCCACTTTGGTTATGCCGTAGATCCCGGGCATGGCGCGCAGGTAGAGGTCGTAGGCGGTGTGGTCCGACGTAGGCTTGCGCATCGCGCGCGCGATCTCGGCTCGACGAATGCGGGGCTCGAGCACGCCCGCGACAGCCGTGGTGATCCGATCCTGCAGCTCGAATACATCGGCCATGGCGCCGTCGTACCGGTCAGCCCAGACGTGGTTGCGGGTCTCGGCTTCGACCAGTTGGCCCGTTACGCGGAATTGCCCAGCGGCTTCGCGCACGCTGCCTTCAAGAACATAACGGACGCCGAGCTCACGTCCGACGTCGCGGACATCCACGCTCTTGCCCTTGAAGGTGAAGGCCGAGTTGCGTGCGATAACGAACAGGGAGCGGAAGCGCGACAACGCCGTCGTTATCTCCTCCACGATCCCATCGGCCAACCGTTCGGTATTTGGGTCGGAGGGGATGCTCTGGAACGGCAACACGACCAGCGACGGCCGGTCGTCTTTGGTCTCCAGAACTGGCGCGTGACCGGAGGGCGTGATCGCCTCAACCATGACATCAAGGCAGTAGCCGCGCTTGACGATCGTGCGGAGCACCCGACCGTCGGAGTCGCCGATCACGCGCCGAACCTCACGCACGCATTGCGCGATGCTGTCCTCGGTGACCGTCACGTCCGGCCAAACGGC
>JBAUXQ010000429.1:0-8557 GCA_049584355.1 Roseiarcus sp.
TTTAGCGGTGACCGCCGCCATGCCCGCCGCTGAAGGCTCCGCCGCCGCCCTGAAACCCTCCCCCGCCGTGGAACCCTCCGCCGCCGAAACCTTGAAAACCTCCGCCGCCGCCGAAGCCGTGGGAAGCCGGAGCGCCGCCGCCCTGAAACCCTCCGCCGCCGTGGAAGCCTCCGCCGCCGAAACCTTGAAAACCCCCGCCGCCGCCGAAGCCGTGGGAAACTGGAGCGCCGCCGCCCTGGAAGCCGGAAGACGCCGGAGCGCCGCCAAAGCCGTGAAGGCCGCCGCCACCCTCAGCGCCATGGAAAGGCGCGCCGCCTCCGTGCAGACCGGGGTAGGCCGCAACGCCGCCGGCGCGAAAGTGACGGGTCGGAGCCCCGCGGGCCGGCAAGCGCGGCGCCGTCGGAGCCCTGCCCGCGCCAACGCGACGGGCGGGAGGACCCGGATGCCAGACGCCTGAGCCGCGGCGACCATGGCGGTGGATGGTATGACCGCCGCCCCAGCCGTTCCAGCCATAAGCGCCGCCCCAGCCGGCGCCCTGGTCCGACTCATAACCGCACCAATACCAGCCGGGGCCATTCCAGCCGTCGTCATACCAACAATAGTCTTGGTCATCGAAGGAAAAGTATTGGGCTTTTTCGATCGGTGAGCCCTTCCAGGCAGGAATCGCCTCTCCGGTTCGATCGCCGACGCCGGCCTCCGCGCCGCTGGCCAGGAGCGGAAGGAAGAGCGCGAGCAGCAGGGCGGCGTACGAAAACAGCCGAGACATCGCTCCCCTTCTATCCGGGCCGATGACCGCGCAACCGCCGCGCGCCCGATTGAACAACGTCGACGAATCGAGCCGTCGGGCGAGCGCGCGCATCATTTGACCGTTGCCTGGTTCGGCGCGGCCTCGGGCGATTTGCCGTCGGCGGCGTCCAGCCACACGGTCGCGTTTTTCGGATCGAACACGACCGCGCCGAAGAGGCGCAGAAACGAGGCCCCGAGCTGGGCCGCGGGCTCGGCCATTTCCGCGATCCCGCCGCAGCCGTTGGCCCGTTTCACGATCAGATGGAAGTCGTCGGTCTGCACGATCGGCATTCCATGCCCGTTCTCGATCATGAGCGCGCGATCCTTGACCTGATAGCGGGGCCAACGCTCGTGGCCGTCGCAGGTCCAGACGTCGCTGTCACCCGCCCTGTCGAGCTTGATCCCGCTCTGGACAAGACGCTCGAACAGGGTCTCGTTGATGTCGACCGAGCGCCCGTAAGCCAAGTCCTCGTAGCCGGTGTCGATCTGAGCGAAGGCGCGGACGTCGCCGAGGCGCAGGAACACGACCGGCACATCGGGACGGCGCGGGTCGATTTTCGCCGGGTCGGAAGCAAAGAAGCCGGTCTGGTCGACCGGCGTGAGCCCGCGGGCGATCAGCGCCTGTGGCTGGCAGGGCTCGGCGCCCAGAACCACCGCGCTTGGAGTGAGCTCGACGGTAAGCCTGGACAGGAGATCGGCGCCGATGACGCCGAGCTGTCCCTGTTCGGGCTGAAGCAAGAGGTCGTAGCGCGCGAGATGAAAAAGGGCCTCCTCGATCCCCGGCAGCGAAATCGCCGCCTTCCGGACCGCGCCTTCCGGGCCAGGGAACGCGTCGGCCGACAGCGCGCTCCGCGTCGCGCCGTAGTCGATGAGAAACGGACCGGTCTTTCCGTCGGCGGTGAGCTCGACATAGGGCGAGGCGCCATTCGGGACGGCGATTCGCGCGTACCGGCGCCCGCCGCACAAAGCCTCCCGGTTCTGGTCTCCGATGTCCATGGCGGCGCCGAATATAAGAATGACGATCGCCGCAAGCGAGAGCGAGACGGTCCTTAAGGTCGTCATGGGTTCGGTTGGGATTATCAAGGGCGATGGTTTCGGTTCGGCGAGTCTCTATCGGGAGATTCCCCAATCGTCCTGAAGCCGCCGGGTGTGATATGGGCGTTTCGGAAGACGATGGCGAGGTCGGAGGCCTCGCGGCCGACCTCCCTTACCCTTCGCAAATTCCCTTCGCCAGTGAAAGGGGCCCGTCCATGCCGCCGTCTTCCGGCTCACCGATCAACTACCGGCTCGGCAGCCTCTATGCGATCATCACCGCCTGCCTGTACGCGACCCAGGAGCCGTTCTCTTTTCCGGCCGCGAGGCACCTCAACACCTTGCAGTTCGTGTGCGTGACGCAGACCGCGCTGCTGGTGTCGATTCCGCTGTTGACGGCCCGCCCGGCCAGTCGCCGCGACCTGGCCGCCTTGTTCCGAAAACCCGCCAATTACAGCTATCTGGCGGCCATCTTCGCCATCGGGCTATGTGGCCTCTTGTTGTACAACCTCGGCCTCAGCCACGCTCACCCGATCATCATTTCCGCGATCCTGAACCTCTCGCCGTTCTGGGCGGCGCTTGTTGCGCTCGTCATCTCCCGAGTGCCGATCCCGATTTCGCCGGCGACCTTTTTCGGCTGCTTCGCCGGCGCGTTTCTCGGCGCGATGACGGTCGCCTGGAGCCAGCTCGGCGACACAGGCAAGCCGACGCTCGGTGAATTGGCGGATGATTTCCTCCACGGCAGTTGGGTCTACGCCATTCCCATCCCGCTTTGTTCCGCGCTTGGCGGGACGCTGGTCGGCAAATGGTTCGGGAAATACAACGAATCAGCCGCGATCGCGGCCAATTTCCTGTTCGCGAACGTCGTCCTGATTCCCTCCTGCCTTGCCATTCTCTACTGGCGCAGCGAGCTCACATTCGCTCAGCTGCCGGCGATGCTTCTGATGGTCCTCGGCACCATCCTCGCTTCCTCAGTCGGGCGCGTTGTCTATCAAATCTCTCTGACCGTCACCGGCGGCGACAACGGTTTCGTCACCATGTTCTGGAACCTGGTCCCGGCGCTGACCGCGTTGGTGGCGCTCACCCTGTCGCGGTGGATCGCGGATGAGCATTTCGTCATCGACCCTACGTTTTTTCTCGGCTCGGCGCTCATCGGCGCATCGCTGGCGCTGTTCTCGCTGAAGTCCTGGCGGCAACCGGCAAGAGAGCCGTAGCGAGGCGCGCGTACGCAGGCCGCGGGGCGGTCGATGGCGGCTTTTCGCCCGTCAGACGCCTCTGTCGGCGATTCGGCAAGGTATTGGGGCGCTCTCGTCGAAATAGCAGACAGCGCAAATCCGATGATAGCCGTCCGCGACAATCGTAGGCAGTCCGTTCGGCATGTCGCCGCGAACAAGGAGGACGGGCGCGAGCGCCTTGCCTTTGTGAATTCGCTTTAGGTCCTCATCCACATGCAGCTCGTCCCGCGG
Source organism: Roseiarcus sp. (assembly GCA_049584355.1). Taxonomy (GTDB): domain Bacteria; phylum Pseudomonadota; class Alphaproteobacteria; order Rhizobiales; family Beijerinckiaceae; genus Roseiarcus. The sequence continues at coordinate 3,285 of JBAUXQ010000429.1, forward strand.
CAGAAGCGGGAGTTGGGCGGCGCGCAACAAGTCCTTTGCGGCGTGCTCAACGGGCTTGGCGTTTCGAAGGCTCTTAACGAGCGCCTTGGCTTTCGAATCCAAAAACAGAAGCGAAAGAAACTTTACCGCGGCGTCGAAATCCTCTGCTTCCCCTTTCTCGGCCCATTCGAGTTTCGGCTTGGTCACGTTGGCGTTCCCTCTTCTTTGAGTATTTTTCCGCAGATCGCCTTACCACACCGGCCGTGAGTCGCCGCATCCTCGACGTCGCCCGAGACAATCTGACCCCAGGGCCACGCGCGAACGGCCGTGGAACAACCCTGGGCTTCCAGAGTTTAAGAGTCCTCGGCGTCTACAGATACGCGCGGAGGACACTAATGAGCGCCTTGTTCCCCACGCCACTATTTGCGGCAGGCGAAATCTTCTTGGGCCTGTCCCTCACGATATTCGTCGGGTCGCTGATCGCAACCCTGGGGGATCGAGTTCGAACGCGTAGACGCTAAAGCGCCCGCGCAGGCCCGCGGTATTGCTTCGCCTAGCTTATGGAGTCGAGTTGATGAACGCGACTGTGACGAAACTGCCTCCCGACACCGGGCTCGCCGCTCTGGCGAACGAAAGCGCGCAAGCGTGGAATCGAGCATATGAGCTAGAGGACAAGCGGCGCGAAGGCGAGTGGGCGAAATATTTCGCCGCAGTCGCAGAGGCCGAAGCGGTCGACGAGGCGCTCGCGCGCGTGCCGGCCGAGAGCCCGATCGGGGTCCGGATCAAATACGTTGTCGCAATGAGCCGGCTTCCCGAGCGCGGCGGCCGGCTTGCGGCGCGCCGGTCGGCGGAGCGAGCCGGCATAGTCGCCTCGCTCGAGCGCGACAAAGCCGCGATGACGGTCAACTATCTTCCCGTCATCGCCTACGCCTGAAATGGCGGCGCGCCGCAACCAAGGGCGTGGCGTCGGCCGCAGCCTGTGAACGCCAAGGGATTGCGGGCAGGGCGAGGCTTCAGGGTGGCTCAGACGGCCCTTGGCGGACTTGGGCGCCTCGTGGTAGCCGGAAGGCTTCACGCGGCCTCCGCTGCGGCTCTATGAGGCCGGGGGCTTGATGTCGTCACCGGCGAGTGGCGCCATGCCGTCCCTGACGAGAGCAGAGATCTCGCAATGGCTGAGCCATCAAACATCATCATGACTGAAGAGCCAACGCCCGTCGCGCCCGTGAGGTCTTGCGGCTCCTGCTCCCTGTGCTGCAAGCTGCTGGTCATCGATGAACTGGACAAGCCGCCCGATACGTGGTGTCCCCATTGCAAACCGGGGCGCGGCGGCTGCAGCATCTACGCCGATCGGCCGCCATCCTGCAGATTATTCCGCTGCGGCTGGTTAGATTCCAAAGGCAGTGTCGGGGATGAGTGGTATCCCACGCGCAGCAAAATGGTCCTCTTCAATTTGCCTGGCCCTGGGTTCCAGGTCATCGTTGATCCCGCCTTCCCGCTCGCCTGGCGAAGCGAGCCATATTACTCGCAGCTTCGGGCGGCGGCGCGGCGGTCCCCGGTCGAGATTCGAATAGGCTTCCGGGGCTTCGTCCTCAACGCGGACGGGACAGAGCGCGAGGGGAGGACGGCCCCAGACTGGGACAGGGGCTTTCCCAAACACCAAGATTGAGCGGACTGCAACGCCTACTGCCGCGCGAGCGCGATGCGGACCGCCTCCTCGGGCGAGACCAGGTGATCCAAATGCTCGGCGGCGTCGGCGATCGCGAGCTGCACGCCCCTCACGCGGCCGTTGAAAGCATTGCCCTGCGGGCCGTAGTCCGGCGAGACCGGGGCCCCGGAATCTTCCCCCACGTCGCAGCCGTCATCGGCCGAGAAGACCATCGCCAAGGTCATGGCGACGTCTCCTTCGCCGACCTTCTTGCCGTCGGTGTAGAGGGTGACCTTGCCGCCCTTGCCGAGGCCGCCGCCGGCATAGGCGAATTCCATTCGCACCTGATGCTCGCCCGCGGGCAGCGGACTCTCGGCTTCGACGAAGAAGTGCTGGATGCCGCCGAGGTTATAGCAGTACTTGAGCTTGCCGCGCTTCGCGTACAGGCTCCAGCCGCCGATGTTCGCGCCCTGGGCGATGATCACGCCCTCCGCGCCCGATTGAGGCACGTCGATCTCAGCAGTGACGGAATGCGACTTGTTCTTGATGTTGAGGACGCAATTCTCCGACAGGCGCCCCATGCCGCCGAACAGGACTTGCGAAGTTCCTCTGATCAGCACCGGACGGCCGGCGAGATCCGGGTTCATTTTCTTCGCCAGGTCGTCGTCGAGCGGCAACACGTTATAGCGCACCGCCTCCATGAGCCACAGGCGCTGCAGCTCGTGGAGCTTCTCGGGCATCTGCTTCGAGAGGTCGTTCGCCTGGCTCCAGTCCTTGGTGGTGTCGTAAAGCTCCCAGACGTCGTCGTCGAAAGCCGGGACTTTCTCGCCGAAAAGAAGCCACGGCGTCTTGTGCCGGGTGACCGCGGTCCAGCCCTTGTGGTAGATTCCGCGATTGCCGAACATCTCAAAATACTGGGTCTCGTGTCGGTCCGCCGCATTGGCGTCGTTGAACGCGTACAGCATGCTGACGCCCTCGATCGGCTTCTGCTGCACGCCGTTCACTGAGATTGGCTCTGGAAGGCCCGCCGCCTCGAGGATCGTCGGGGCGACGTCGATGACGTGGTGAAATTGCGAGCGGATTTCGCCCTTGGCCTGGATCCCCTTCGGCCAATGAACGATCGCGCCGTTGCGCGTCCCACCCCAGTGCGAAGCGACCTGCTTCGTCCATTGATAGGGCGTGTCCATCGCGTGCGCCCAGCCGACGGCGAAGTGGTTATAGGATTCCGGGCCGCCGAACTGGTCGATGTGAGCGGTGAGGAATTCCGGCGTCTCGAGCGCCGCCATGCCGTTGAAGTTCAGCATCTCGTTGAAGGTGCCGTTCAACGTGCCCTCGGCCGAGGCGCCGTTGTCGCCGATGATGTAGTAAACGAGGGTGTCGTCGAGGATATTGAGCTTCTTCAGCGAGTCGAGGAGCCGCCCGACGTGGTGGTCGGTATACTCCATGAAGCCCGCATAGACCTCCATCTGCCGGCGAAGCACTGGCTTCAGCGCCTCCGGCATTTCATCCCATGCCGGAATCTCCTTATGGCGGGCGGTGAGCTGACAGTCGGCCGGAATGACTCCAAGCGCCTTCTGCCGGGCGAAGGTCTCCTGGCGCAGCTTGTCCCAGCCGGCGTCGAATTTGCCCTTGTACTTGTCGGCCCATTCCTTGGGCACGTGGTGCGGGGCGTGAGTGGCGCCGGGCGCGAAATAGACGAAGAACGGCTTGTCCGACGCCAGCGCCCTCTGCTGCCCGATCCAGTTCATGGCCTTGTCGGTCATGTCCTCCATGAGGTGGTAGCCCTCTTCGGGCGTTGTCTTCGGCTCGACCGGCGTCGTGCCTTCGTAGAGCGTCGGATACCACTGGTTCGCCTCGCCGCCGATGAAGCCGTAGAAATACTCGAAGCCGCCGCCGCCTGTCGGCCAGGCGTCGAACGGCCCGACGGGGCTCGTCTCCCAAACCGGCACCTCGTGGCATTTGCCGAATTGCGCCGCAGAGTAACCGTTGAGTTTCAGCGTCCGCGCCAGCGGCGACATGGTGTTGGGCAACACCGAGGTGTAACCCGGCGCGCCGGTGGCGAGTTCGGTGATGCACCCCATGCCGGCGGAGTGGTGGTTGCGCCCGGTCAGCAGCGCTTGCCGGGTCGGCGAGCACAGCGCGGTCGTATGGAAACGGTTGAACTTCAGGCCGCCCGCGGCGAGGCGTTCGGCGTTCGGCGTCTGGCACGGCCCGCCGAAGGCGCTCGACGCGCCAAACCCCGCGTCATCGATGAGGACGATCAGAACGTTCGGCGCCCCCTTGGGCGGGCGTAATTGCTCGATCGGAGGGTTCCTTGCGCCAGGATCCTTCGCATCGTAACTGATCGGGCCGGTTCGCTCCGCGCTCGGCATCGGAAGATGAGAACGGTCTTTCTTGTCTTCGCTGTCCATGCCCTCGTCCCTCTCCGGGATGTCCCGGCCCATGTTGAATTTTTCGCGACGCGGCGCTTCTGGCGGCAAGATCGATGGCGTGGCGCGGCGCTGCAAGAGAGGATTGAACTCTCGACCTCTCCCTTACCAGGGCCGGACGGCCCTTGAACTCGTTGTGGGGAATGATGGCGGCCAATCCCTCGGGCTGGCGCGCCGCCACCTCCCGCTGGAGATTGCGTAGCATGAGAGGGCCCAGCAGGCCGACCTCCGCGGCTCGGTACGCGCAGGAATCGCGCCCCTAGCGCCGCTCACGAAGCCGCGACGGGCTGCCTTTTCGGGGCGCCGTACGTATCCGGGATCTTATCGGCGAAGGCCGCGACGAGTTCGTCGTTCTCCGCCTCCTCGACCGTCGTCGGGCGCGTCGCGTCGTCGACATAGGTCTTGCTCGCGGGATCCTCGATGACCCGCTTCTTGATCCGGTGATACCGCCACCCCACCGTCAGCCATTGCGCGACCACCGACACGAACTCGACCGCGCGGACGGGATAGAAGATCAGCGGATTGACGATCGGCATTCCATGCCGGCGGCTCGTCCTCACCTTGCGCCGCACGATGCCGCATTGCAGCGGGTGGACGCCCTCGATGCGCGCGGCGGAGGAGAAGGCCGTCATGACGTCGGCAACCTTGTTCATCCTCAAGCCCGTAGCGGCGGCGCGCTTGAGAATCGTCTCGACATGGTCGTCCGAGTAATAGCGGGTGTAGGCGTCGCGATAGGCCTTTTGCCATTGATCGGGGGACATCCTGGGGTGCCCGGTGGTGACATGCTCAAGATCGTACTTGTTCATGTCGGGATCCATCGGGACCCCTTTGTGGTAAAGGACTTTGTGGTCCTCGGAGCCGGGCAGCGGCGTCAGGAAGAAGAACTCGAGGATGTCGAGCGGCAGCTCCTTCTTGATGATGTCGATGTCGCGAGCGATCGATTCGGGCGTGTCGGTCGGAAAACCGGTGATGAGGCCGGCCCAGGTCATCACCTTCTGCTTTCGCCAGGCCTGCAGCATGACCCGATATTCCCAGATCTTGTTCTGCCGCTTCTTCGCGCCCTGGAGCGATTCGGGATTGACGCTCTCGAGCCCGACGAAGACCTGGTTGCAGCCGGCCCGGGCCGACTTCTCGATGAAGCCCGGAATCCTATGGCAGAGCGTGTCGACCTGAAGGATGAGCTTGATCGGGATGCCCTTGTTCTCCCTCAAATCGATAAG
>JBAUXQ010000430.1:0-12447 GCA_049584355.1 Roseiarcus sp.
CTGCTGGGGCGGGCGCGCGAGCAGGCTGAAGCGGCGCTCAGGCGCAGCGAGCGGCTGACGGGCGACGAGAACAGGGGCTTGAGGCTCTTGCTCTACCTGTTCGAACGCGACGAGGCCGCCCGCCTGATCGAAGCAGGATGAGCGCACCGATCTTACATAATCGGCGCGACATTACGATCAATTCGCGGTGAGCGGCGCTTGATATTCGCGAACGTGATTGGCGGCGGCGCCGCGCGCTCCCTACATGCCTGCGCAAGGCGGGCCATGGCGGACGAACCGTTCGGCGCCTATAGCCGCTGAAACTTCCCTTTGGTGTGGCCGGAACCCGTCGAGGAGTGGCGCCGTTCTTGCGCCGAGGCGCTTGATGATGGACGCAAGCCGTATCCGCGACATTGATTTTTGGCGGGGCGCGGTGCTGATCGTGATCCTGGTGGATCACATTCCGGGCAACCCGCTCGAAAATTTGACTCCGAGGAACTTCGGGCTCTCGGACAGCGCCGAGGCGTTCATCTTCCTCTCCGGTCTGTCGATCGGCCTGATCTATATGCCGAGGGCGCGCAAATACGGCCTCGAGCCGGTGGCCGGCGGCCTCCTCAGGCGCGCGCTCAAGCTGTACGGCGTCCACATTGCGCTGACGCTCGCGGCGCTTCTCGTGTTCGGCGCGGCCTACTGGATTAGCGGGGTCAGCGACCTCATCGAAGCCCACGGACGCTCGTTCGTCTTCGGCTCGCCCTCAAGCGGGCTCCTGGGCCTCGCGCTCATGAGCCTGCAGCTCGGCTATTTCAACATCCTGCCGCTCTATGTTGTTCTCATGCTGTGGGCGCCGGTCGCGCTTGCCATTGCGCGGCGCGGCCCGATGCTCGCCCTCGTCGTCTCGGCCGGGCTCTATGCGGCCGCACGCGTCTTCGGCCTCAACCTGCCGAACTGGCCGGAGGCCGGAGGCTGGTTCTTCAATCCGATCGCCTGGCAACTCGTGTTCACGCTAGGGGTTGTCGCGGCGGTCCTATGGCGCGATGGCCCGCCACGGCCCACTCCGTGGCTCGTCACCCTCAGTTTGGCGACCGTCGCGGGGGCGGTGCTGATCGTGACCAACGAGGGCGGCCTTGCGCCGGGCCTCCGCGACACCGCGACCGCCCATCTTGATGTCGCCAAGCAGGATCTCGGGCTGGCGCGCCTCATCCATTTCATCGCCTTGGCCTACCTCGTCGCGACAGCGCCGCGATTGGTGCGATTCATCGCCCCGGTGATCCGCGGCGGCTTCGGCAACGCCGTTCAAAGCCTTGGCCGCAACAGTCTTCCAGTGTTCGCCGCCGGGTCGCTGATGAGCGCCTGCGGGCAGGCGGCGCTCGCGGCTACTTCTCCGCACGCTTCGGCAGGGATTGAACAGTTCGGCGGACTCGCGTACACGATTGCAGCCATCGCCATCCTGTTCGCCGTCGCCCGCTGGATCGAGTGCAGAAACGCCCCCACCCCCTCCGCCGGCTCTGCCGCCGCCCAGCCGTTTTCGCGCGTCTGGCGGGCGCTATGCTCATCCTATTCGCACTGACCTCGGCGCGCGCCGATGAGTTCGCCTGTCCCGGCGAATTGGCGGCGGCGTTCGACGCCAATGGCGCCACGCTCGCCCTCCCGCGGGGCGGCGCCGGCGCCCCGTTCGATATCCTGGCGATCGGCTCCTCCTCGACCGAGGGGGTAGGCGCAAGCTCGCCCGCGAACACCTATCCGGCCAGGCTCGAGGCGGAACTCGAAAAGCGGACAGGCGTCGACTTCGACGTGAAGAATGCCGGCGTCGGCGGCGAACTGGCCGTCAAGACCCTCGAGCGGCTGAAGAGCGCGCTGAAGTCCGGCTGGGCGCGGCTGGTGATTTGGCAGGTCGGCACCAACGACGCGATCGCCGGCGTCGACGAAGCGTTGTTCCGGGCCACTGTGGAGAGCGGCGTCGCGGCCGCACGCGCCGCGCACGTCCCGCTGGTCCTGATCGACCCCCAATTCACCCTCGCTTGCCCCGACGCCGCTCGCTACGAACGCTATGTGGCGATCGTCGACGGGGTCGGGGCCGAAGACCACGTCCCGGTCTTGAGCCGATATGAGGGGATGAAGGGCTGGCGGGTGAAATACGCCAAAGCGCTCGGATCGCTGATGTCGGGGGACGGCCTGCATATGAACGACCTCGGCTACCGATGCCTTGCGCATGCGCTCGCCGAGGCGATCGAGGACTCGGCCGGAGCGAAGCTTTAGCTCGCATCCCAGGCTTGGCGCCCTCAAGGGGATCTCAGCGATGCGGCGGCGCGTTTGGCGGCATGGAACAGTTTCGGCCGTCGGCTTCGGCGCGATGAGCTTCGGCGGCTTCTATGGGCCGACCAGCGAAGCCGAATCGATGCGGGCGCTGGCGCGCGCGCTCGACCTTGGCGTTGATTTCTGGGACACCGCCAACACTTACGGCGACGGGCTGTGTGAGCGGCTGATCGGCAGGTTCCTGGCCGAGAACCCCAGCCGCCGAAGCGGGGTGACGTTGGCGACCAAGTTCGCGATCCGCCGCCGGGACGACGGCGCGCGCTTCTTCGACAATAGCGCCGCCCACATCCGCGAAGCCCTGGAAGGGTCGATGAAGCGGCTCGGCGTCGACCATATCGACCTCTATTATGTGCATCGGGTCGACAAGGCGATTCCGATCGAGGACACGGTCGGCGAACTGGGCCGGCTGGTCAAAGCGGGCGTGATCGGCGCGATCGGCCTCTCGGAAGTGGCGCCCGACACCCTAAGGCGCGCACACGCCGCGCATCCGATCGCCGCCGTTCAGTCGGAATATTCGCTGTGGACGCGCAATCCCGAGCTCGGCCTCATTCAGGCGTGCGCGGAGCTAAGCGCGATTCTGGTCGCCTTCTCGCCGCTTGGACGCGGGTATCTCAGCGGGATGTTGCAGTCCGTCGAGACGTTCGACGGCAAGGATTTCCGCCACGTCAATCCGCGTTTCCAGGGCGCCAACTGGCGGCGCAACCGCGACCGGCTCGACGCCTATCTCAGGCTTGCCAAGACATGGGGCGTGAAGCCGGCGACGCTGGCGATCGCCTGGACGCTCGCCAGGGCGCCCCATATCGTGCCGATTCCAGGCACCCGGACCGCAGCCCACCTCGAAGAATGCGCGGCGGCGGCCGACATCGACCTGAGTGAGGCTGAGCTCGCCGACCTCGAGCGGGCGCTGCCGATAGGCTTCGCCGCCGGAGAGCGCTATTCCGACCCGCAATGGGTCGGAATCCAGAAATACTGACGGTTGGCGCGCGCCTCGCGCTTACCGCAGCGCCAGGGGCGCCTGGTCCGACTGGCCGCCGAAGAGCGCGCGTATGCCAGCGAGCAGACTGCGCGCCGGCTGAGCGCCGACAAGCGCCGCCAGATAGTCCTCCGCCCACTTCTTGATGTCGTTCTCCAGGAGATGGTCGAGCATCGGCCCATGGCGCTCGCGCCGCTCCTCCAACGGCATTTCCAGGGCTCGCTTCAGCGCGGCGGCGACCGCATCCGTCTCATGCGGGTTGACGATCAGCGCGCCGTCGAGCTCCTTCGCCGCGCCGGCGAATTGCGACAGCACCAACACCCCGGGATCGTCCGGGTTCTGGGCCGCGACATACTCCTTGGCGACAAGGTTCATACCGTCGCGCAGCGGCGTCACCATGCCGACGTCCGCGGCGCGATAAAGGCCGGCCAGAACGGTGCGCGAATAGGACCGGTTGACGTAGCGGATCGGCGTCCAGGCCGCATCGCCAAAACGGCCGTTGACCTTGCCGATGAGGCCGGTGACCTCGGTTTCGATCTCGCCATATTGCCTGATCTCGGAGCGGCTCTTCGGCGTGACCTGTAACAGCGTCACCCTGCCGCGCCATTCGGGATTGTTCTCAAGCAGCCGTTCGAACGCCTTGATGCGGTCGGGTATGCCTTTCGAATAGTCGAGCCGATCGACGCCAAGCACGAGGCGGTTGCCGCTGAGGCTCTCACGCACCAGCGAGACCATCGCCGAGCGCCCGGCGCTGCGCGCGAGGCGCATATAGGCCTTGGTTTCGATGCTGACCGGGAAAGCGCCGAGACGCACCTTCTGGCCTTCGAACTCGTAACCCGTTCGGGTCTGCGTCGCGCCCTGCGAGACGAGGTAATGGGCGAAATTGTCGCGGTCGTTCTCGGTCTGGAAGCCGACGAGATCGTAATAGGCGAGGCCGCCGAGAATCGCCCGATGATGAGGCAGCGCCTGAAGGATATCGGGGGGCGCACAGGGCGTGTGGAGGAAAAACCCGATCGTATTGCGGTGGCCGCGCGACCTGAGCTCGCGTCCGAGCACCATCAGATGATAATCGTGGACCCAGATGACGTCGTCGTCCCTGAGCAGCGGGCTCAAACGATCCGCGAACATACGATTGACCCGCAAATACCCGCTGGCGTCGGCGCGGGAATATTCCTGCAGGTCGACGCGGTAGTGAAGGATCGGCCACAGCACGCTGTTGGCGAGACCGTTGTAATATTCCTGGATGTCATTTTGCGACAGGTCGACGAGCACGTAGTTGATTTTGTTGACCTCGACCGCCTGCGGCTCGCCGATTGGCTCTTCGGCGACCTTGCCGCTCCAGCCGAACCACATCCCGCGGCGATTCTTGAGCGCGGCCTTGACCGCGACCGCCATCCCGCCGGCCAGCGGCGCCCGGGGAGTGTCAGGAACGGCCACGCGGTTGGAAACGATAATCAGTCTCGGGCCCATGCCTCCTCCCAGCTCGACGACAGCCTCGTCGCGGTGTTGATGATCCCGGCCATGGAGTAAGTCTGCGGCAAATTCCCCCATAGCTCTTTCGTCTCCGGATGCATGTCCTCCGATAGCAACCCGAAGTGGTTGCGGCTCGCGAGGATGGACTCGAACATTTCGCGCGCCTCTGCGGCGCGGCCGATCTGGCTCAACGCGTCAGCGTACCAAAAGTTGCATGCCAGGAAGGCGGTTTCCGGCCGGCCGAAGTCGTCGGGCGCCGTATAACGCATGATTCGCCCGCAGCGCATGAGATCGTGGCCGATCGTATCGCAGCTCTTCACGAAGCGCTCGTCGGTCGCCGACAGCAGGCCGAGCTCGGCGAACAGAAGGATGCTGGCGTCGAGGTCGGGCTCGCCGAACGCGCCGGTCAGCGCGCCGCGCTTTTCGTCCCAGGCTTCGGCCAGAATCCGCTCGCGCAGGGGGCGGGCGCTGGTCGCCCAATATTTGGCCCGGTCGGCGATGGTGAGCCGCCGGGCGATGCCGGCCAGCCGATCGCAGGCCGCCCAGCACAGAGCCGCGGAGTAGGTATGGGAGCGAGAGCGGGTGCGATATTCCCACAAGCCGGCATCGGGTTCGAACGCCCGCGCGAGCGCGCTTTCACCCAAAGTCTCGAGACGGTGAAAGAGCGACTCGTCGCCCATCTTCGGCAGGCGCTCATCGACGAACATTTGCGTCGCCGCGAGGACGACGCTGCCATAGACGTCGTTCTGGGTCTGGTTCGCGGCCTGATTGCCGACGCGAACGGGCCCGTGGCCGAGAAAGCCTTTGAGGTCGGGCGCGATCGTTTCCTCGAGCGAAGAAAACGGCACTACGCTGTGGACCGGCCGCATGTCCTTGCCGTCGGCGGCGATGGTGGTGATGTAATTGATGTAGGATTCCATGGTCTGGGTCGCGCCGAGCCGGTTCAGCGCGTCAACGACGAAATAGGCGTCGCGCAACCAGCAGTAGCGGTAGTCCCAGTTTCGCGTCGACGACGGCGCTTCCGGAATCGAAGTGGTGTGCGCGGCGATGATCGCGCCGGTCTCCATGAAACTGCACATTTTGAGGGTGATCGCCGCGCGCACCACCGCTGATTGCCATTCGAACGGTACAGCAAGATTGCGCACCCAGGTGAGCCAGTCCTCGTGGGTGCGGTCGAGAAATTCCCGGCTGGTCGTGTCGATGGCGCTGAGGAACGGGTCGTCCTGGCCGAAGATGAGATTCACCGGGCGGGTCAGCGGGAAGGCGATTTCGTTGACGATATACGAGAGCGGCGCGTCCGACGTCAGGCGCAGGACGTGCGTGCCGCCGATGTAACGAATGTGGTTGGAGCCGACGACCATGTTCTTGGTCGGGCGGCCGTAATTATGCGTCGGCCGCACCCGGATGACGATGCGCGGCAGGCCGGCGAGCGGTTCGATGCGGCGGATGATCTGCGGCGGCCGGTACTCGCGTTCGAATCGCACGAACCGCGGCGCGAAATCGCAAATGCGAACTTTAGCGCCATGAACGTCGGTGAGAATCGTCTCGACGATCGCGGTGTTGCGCACATAGCGCGACTCGGTCTCCGCGAGGTCGGCAAGCGCGATCTCGCAGAAGCCCTTCTCCTCGTCGTCGGCGAGCAAGCGCGAGAACACCGGATCGGAATCGAAATAGGGGAAGCACCACCACACAATCCGGGCGTTGCGGTCAACGAGGGCGGCCGAGCACGAATTGCCGATCAGCGCCAGATCGAGGTTCTGGCTCTTGGTTTGGCGGCGTTCCGTCATGCGCTGTTCCCGCGATGGGCGAATTCGGCCAGCCAATCGCGGACCGCGGGCGGCTCTGCGAACAGGCCGATCGCGCCAGGGCGCGGCCTGCCTACGGAATAAGCAAGGCCTCCGCGCGCTGCGACGAGGGCGAACCCGCTTTCGTCGGTCGTATCGTCGCCGACAAAGATCGGCGTTCGACCGCGGAACGCCGGCAGCGACAGAAAGGCCGCAATCGCGTGGCCTTTGTCGTACCCGGGAGGCTTGAGTTCGATCGCGCAGCGCGCATCCAGGACTTCGACCGCAATGGGCGAAGAGCCGATGAACCGCGTGACAATCTTGCGCAGCGGCAATTCCGCTGCAGGGGCGAGGCGATAGTGAACAACCAAACTGAAGCGCTTGTTTTCGACGAACACGCCAGGAAACGCCGCGACCTCGCGCGCTAATGCTGCGCACAGCGATTGAGGCAACTCCATCGCTTCCGGAGTGGGTGTCACCGGCCCGTCCGGCTCGAAGCGGATCTCGGCGCCGTGAACCCCGCTGGCGCGCAAACGCAGCGGCTCGAACAGGCGATCGAGATCCCCTATTGATCGACCGCTGATGAGCGCAAGCGCGCCCCCGAGTTTGTGCTCGGTCCTGGCCAACGTTGCAACGAGGCCCGGTGGCGTCACGACCTCATCCGGCCGTTCCGCCAAGTCGAGCAGCGTACCGTCGACGTCGAGAAAGAGCGCGAGCGGCGCATCGCACAGGGCGGCCACATTCTCCCTTGACGCGCCCGTGACGGGCGGCGCGCTCAACTGACACACCCGCGACTCCTGACGCCCCTCGCCGCACCTAAGCAGAATTTTAGGCGATAGCGTGGTCGCCGTGTGGCAGCATTTCCGTTCATTGTCCCTGCCGCAATAGCGCTTCACCGACGCGGTATTGCAACGTCACAACGGCGCTTTTGTTCCCGAGACGACGCACGGCGCGGAGCGCTTGATTTTTCGAACCGCTTTGAGGATGAGGACAAACAGCTATAGATAGCGGATGAGGAAGGAGCGCCCGTTCTGGCGCCCGATCGATGACAGACCTCGCGATATCCGTCCTTGCCGACCCCGCTCGCGCGTTGACATTCGATGTCGTCGTGCGCGACGCCAACGGCGAAAGCCGGCATCGGGTCGCCATTGAGGCCGACGACGCCGCGCGCTGGGCCAAGCTCGGCGCCGGGCCGTCGCATTGCGTCGAGGCGGCGATGCGGTTTCTCCTCGACCGCGAGCCGAAGGAGTCGATCCTCGGCGCGTTCGACATGGGCGTCATTCGGCGTTATTTTCCCGACTTCGACGATGCGTTTCCCATCTATCTCGCCCGCCCTGGCGGCGCGCCGGGGCGAAGCGCATAATCCTCACTTGACCCGCGGAGGAATGGATCCATGAATGTCGCCCTCGCCCGGCCGGAGGCGACTCTCGACTCCCGCTATGAAGCGCCCGAGGGCTGGCTCTACATGACCGGCATGCAGGCGCTGGTCCGCCTGCCGATCCAGCAGCGCCTCCGCGACGCCGCCCAAGGTCTCAACACCGGCGGATATATTTCCGGCTATCGCGGCTCGCCGCTCGGGCGCTACGACATCGAGCTCTGGCGCGCGGGGCCATTGCTCAAGCAACACAACATCGTCTTCCGCCCAGGCCTCAACGAGGACCTCGCCGCGACCGCGATCTGGGGCGCGCAATATCTCAACAGCTTTCCCGGCGCGACCGTCGATGGCGTGTTCGGCATCTGGTACGGCAAGGGTCCGGGCGTCGACCGGTCGGGCGACGCTTTGCGCCACGCCAATTTCACCGGCGCTTCGCCCAAGGGCGGCGCGATCGCGCTCGCCGGCGACGATCACGGCGCAAAGTCATCGACCGCGGTCAATTTCTCCGACACGTCGTTCATCGCCGTCGGCATGCCCGTGATTTATCCGTCGAACACCCAGGAACTGATCGACTACGGCCTGCACGGCATCGCCATGTCGCGGTTTTCCGGCTGCTGGGTCGGCATGAAGATCGTCACCGACGTCGCCGAGGGCGGCGGCACGGTTTATGTCGGTCCGGAGCACCCCGCGATCGTCATTCCCGAACGGGGCAGCAGCCCGATCGGCGGTTTCGGGGCGCGGACGATCGACGCGCCGGTCGCCCAGGAGGAGCGGCTCTACAATCACAAGCTGCCGGCCGCGCTCGCTTATGCGCGCGCCAACGGCTTGAACCGCATCATCGGCGACGTTCCTGAGGCGAGGATCGGGGTGGTCGCCGCCGGCAAGGCCTGGCAGGACTTGTTGCAGGCGCTCGGCAATCTCGGCCTTGCCGACAATGGCGCTTCGCTCGGTCTCCGCCTGCTCAAGGTCGGCATGGTATGGCCGCTCGATTCCGTCATCGTGCGCGACTTCGCCCGCGGCCTCGAGCTCATCGTCGTGGTCGAGGAAAAGCGCCCGCTGATCGAGGATCAGATGCGCTCGATCCTCTATGGCGAATCCGGTGCGCCGCGCATCGTCGGCAAATATTTCGACGGGCCGGCGTTCGATCTGCAGCAAGGCGCGCCGGCTATTCCCAACTACGGCGAAATCTCACCCGAGCTCATTGCCGCTGTGCTGGTCAAGGCCCTTTCCCGCCGCGATCCGAACTGCGGGCTGAGCGCCCCGGAAACCCCGGGCGCGCCGCTCAGCAATCGCCCCGCGCCGATGCGCAGTCCGGGGTTCTGCGCCGGATGTCCGCACAACCGTTCGACCCCTGTCCCCGAGGGCAGCAGGGCGCTCGCCGGCATCGGCTGCCACTGGATGGCGACGCTGGTCAACCCGCAACAGACCGCGACCGCTTCGCACATGGGCGGCGAGGGAACGATGTGGCTCGGCCAGCAGCCGTTCACCCGTCAGGACCACGTGTTCGCCAACATCGGCGACGGCACCTACGCCCATTCCGGGTCGCTCGCGATCCGTCAGGCGATCGCGGCCGACGTCCCGATCACCTACAAGATCCTCTTCAACGGCTTCGTCTCGATGACCGGGGGACAACCGATCGAAGGCGGCATGACCCCGGTCCAGATCCTCGCCGAGCTCGCCGCCGAGGGCGTCAAGAAGATGGCGCTGGTGGCCGACGAGCCGGAGCGCTACGCCGGCGTGCCGCTGCCTCCCGGCGTCAGCCTTCGCCATCGCGACACAATGGACGAGACGCAGCGCGAGTTCCGCGAATTCAAGGGCGTCTCGGTCATCCTCTACGACCAGCCGTGCGCGACCGAGCGGCGGCGCCTGCGCAAGCGCGGCAAATGGGCCGACCCGGCCATTCGCACCTTCATCCACCCCGAAGTCTGCGAAGGCTGCGGCGATTGCGGGCGGGTTTCGAACTGCATGGCGATCGAGCCGCTCGAGACCGAATTCGGGCGCAAGCGGCGGATCAACCAATCGAGCTGCAACAAGGATTTCTCCTGCGTCCAAGGCTTCTGCCCGAGCTTCGTCACCGTTCACGGCGGACGGTTGCGCAAACCCGAGGCGACGGCGCCGGTGAGCCGCTACCTGCCGCCGGTCCCCGAGCCGGTCCTGCCCGAGATCGGCGAGCGCTATAGCGTGCTGGTCGCGGGCATCGGCGGCTCCGGCGTCGTCACTGTCAGCCAGACGATCGCCATCGCCGCCTATCTCGACGGGCTCTTCAGCACCAATCTCGATCTCACCGGCTTGAGCCAGAAATACGGCGCGGTGACCGCGCATGTTCGGATCGCGCGCGAGGGAAACGCGCTGCACGCGACCCGGATCGCCGCGGGCGAGGCCGACGCGCTCATCGGCTGCGACCTCATCGTCGCGGCGGGCGACGAAGCGGTCTCGAAGCTCAAGCGCGGCAAGACGAGCGCGGTGATCTCCGCCGATCTGACGCCGACCGCCGACTTCGCCCGCAATCCGAACTGGAGCGTCGACAAGAACGACCTGATCGAGCGGCTCAAAAACGCGCTCGGCGACAAGGCGCTGGTGCTCGACGCCCAGCGCCTCTCCGCCTCGCTGCTCGGCGACCCGATCGCCTCCAACATGTTCATGCTCGGCGCAGCCTGGCAGAAGGGCCTCGTGCCGATCCGGCGGGAAGCGATCGAACGCGCGATCGAGCTCAACGGCGTCGCCATCGAGGCCAACAAACAGGCGTTCGATTGGGGCCGGCGCGCGGCGCATGATCCGGTGAGCGTCGAAACGCTGGTCGGCTTCGACGATCCAGCGGACGAACCGCCGCCGCTCGACGCGCTCATCGCCCGTCGCGTCGCCCACCTCACCGACCATAGCAATGCGGCTTACGCCGCGCGCTATTCGGCGCTGGTCGAACGGGTGCGCGCGGCCGAATCAAGAGCAGGACTCGGCGAAGCGCTGACCGCGGCGACCGCGCGCGCCTATCACAAGCTGCTCGCGGTCAAGGACGAGTGGGAGGTCGCGCGCCTGTTCGCGGCGCCGGAATTCGCCCAGGCTCTGGCGCGCGAGTTCGAAGGCGACTATCGGCTGCATTTCCATATCGGCGCCTGGCCGTTCGCGCGGCCCGATCCGGCGAGCGGGCGGGTGAAAAAGGGCGAAGCCGGGCCCTGGGCGATGACCGCGTTCCGGGTCTTGGCGCGGCTCAAATTCCTTCGCGGAACGTGGCTCGATCCGTTCCGTTTGAGCGACGAGCGTAAGCTCGAAAGGCGGCTCCTCGCCGAATTCGAAGCCGACGTCGCTGATCTCGTGCAGCGGCTTACGCCGGCGTCCCACGCGGCCGCCGTGCGCGTCGTCGGGGCATACGAGACGATCCGCGGCTACGGACACGTCAAAGAGGCGAACGCGGCAGAGGCGGCGAAGACGCGGGCGGGGGCGCTCGCCGAACTCACGGGCGGCGCGCGGGCGACTGTGGAGAGAGCGGCTTAGCCGCTGGGCGGGTAGGAGCGGGGGGCGCCAACAATGGAGATCGACGTCTCGCGACGTCTCTTCTTAAGCGGCCACCGCGCGACCTCGTAGGTCCTCCACCACGAGACAGTCAAAGCCGCCGCCGTATCTCCGCTCGGAGGCAGGTCGCGCGACAGCGGAGATTGCGGTGAAATCGAGAATCCATGCGCTTCTTGCATCGCTTCAGCGCGACATCGGCGCCACAATTCCCCGCGCGCGGAACAGGGACGTTTTTGCGCCGGAACAGGGATAATAATTGGCCGAACAGAGATAATAATTGTTCGCAACAGGAGCGTCCGCAATGCTGCCTCAATCCGGGCGCCGGCGACGACGTCGATGTTCGAGTTGCATGGCTCTCGTGTTCACTCGGACAAGGGGCGCTCCTTCGCAGAAGACATGGTCATTTCGCGGTTCTCATGTTGTGGTAGCGCCCAACCAAAGAGGATGCGCTGATGTCTCGCGTCAAACCCGCGCCGAAGGACGGCCTCACCAAGTTCCAGCGATACCGCCGCACCCAGGCCGATAAGGGCATGAAGCTGTTGCGGGTATGGGTCCCTGACCCGACGCGGCCGGAATTCACCACGGAGGCCGCGGGGCAGGGCCGGCTGCTGCGTGGGCGGCCGGAGGAAGCGGAAGCTCTGGCCTTCAGCGAAGCGGCTTTGTCCTGGGGTGACGAGTGAGGCGAGGCGATCTCGTCACCGTCTCCGCCCCGCGCGACTGCGGCAAACCGACCAGCCGTTGTCATCCAATCGGACTGGCTGACTGCGACAGATAGCGTGCTCGTAGCGCTTCTCCCGAGCGCGCTCGTCGCGGCGCCGCTGTACCGTCTCACGATCGAGCCGAGCCGGCTGAACGGCCTCAAGGCGCCATCGCAGGTTATGATTGACAAGATCGTCGCAATCCCACGAAAGAAATGCGGCAGCGTCACAGGCCACCTCAATGAGAGCGAGCGGATCGCGCTCAACCACATGCTCGCTGTCATCGTCGGCATCGCCGATTGATGATTCTTGCCGTCGTCGCTAGTCTTTTGCCCGCGATTGGCT
>JBAUXQ010000431.1:0-2134 GCA_049584355.1 Roseiarcus sp.
GGAAATCCACGTCATTGGCGAAAACCCTCGCCAGGACGTCGATGACCGGCCGCGGCACGCCCTGCTTGATCGTCGTCTCGTAGAGGCTCTGGTAAAGACTCATGCCGCCGCCTGCGTCTTCTTCATCGGCGGCCTTCGGCTTCCGAGGCCCTTCGGCGACGCGCTGGCTGACGGTCTTATACCCGCCGCCGTCGGTGATCGCGACCGTCGCTTTGAGCTGATCGTCGGCATAGACCGAGATTCGGGCTATTCGCGGCTTTTCTCCTCGCGCGGCCGGCTCCTCTGGCAGGAGAATGATCTTCTGCCCTTCGCCGACCGGCGATTCGCCATGCTTCACGCCGAACGCCGCCGAGATGGCCGCCGCGTCTTCGGGACTCGCGCCATTGGCCTTGAGCACGTCCTCGAAGCTTTCGCCATGGCGAATTTGGACCAGCTTCTCACTCGGCGACGCATCGTCCAGGCTCGTCTTGACCGCGTTGGTCACATTCTCGGGGATCATGCGCACTTCGATCGACGCGAACGGCGTGCTCGGGCTCGCGCCGCCCACGGTCGCATAGGCGGAGAGCGCGCGCAGCGCGTCGCCGCCGGCCCGGCTGGTTCGCATCAGCAGCATCTGAGGCGGCAGCGATTGCGCGGCCGCCTTTTGCGCGCCGGCAGGCGCTTTCAGGGTCTCGATGACCTGGGCTTCCGCTTCGGCCTGCGACAATTCGCCCGTCGTTTGCGCGGCGTCGGCCGGAGTGAGGTCCTCGACCCGAAACGTGACCTCCGCATTGTCCTGCACCGGGCCGGGATCAGGCGGCGCATCG
Organism: Roseiarcus sp.; assembly: GCA_049584355.1. Classification (GTDB taxonomy): domain Bacteria; phylum Pseudomonadota; class Alphaproteobacteria; order Rhizobiales; family Beijerinckiaceae; genus Roseiarcus. The sequence continues at coordinate 807 of JBAUXQ010000431.1, forward strand.
GCGACGTCGGTTCCCCCGTTCATGAGCTTGAGGGGGTTGAACGGCGGCACGGCGTCGGCAAAACCGGTCGGGGTCATGGTCAGAGTGGTCTCAAGACGGGTAAAGGGCCGCGCCTTCACCACTTCCTTGTCGCCAACTTTGATGCTGGTCGGAACCTTGAATGTCTGTTTGTCCGAGACGATGTCGACGGGCCGAAGCAGCCGATCGCCCTTGCCGGGATTGACGCCCTCTTCCCGCGCGTCCGCCGGCCGCGCGGGAGCGGCGAACTCCGGCGCCTCCGCGAAGTCATACTGACTGTCGAGATCGAGGTAGAGCGCGGCGCCGATCAGGGTGACGCCGAAGAGGCCAGCCAACGACGCGCCGGCAAGCCATCGGAACGAAGCGCTGCGCCGCTCGTGGCGGTCCAGCCGATCGTCGCCCAATCGAATAGGCGGCTCGACTCCAAGGTCGGAGCCGGCCGTCGCACGGTCGGCGCGGGAGCCGAGGCGGGGAAAAGCGGCGGCCAATGTCGTCAAAACTGTTGTTTCGCTCGCTTTGGACGCCCGCCTTGCGGTCGGACGGGCGGGGAGGCTAGTTAACGCGCATGCTTGGCCAGCGCAAGCCGGGCCCGGGCGGCGCTTTCCCCTTTCCGCCAGCAGCGTTCACGTTTGGCGATTCTTCGACGTAGTCGTAACTTGACGATCGAGGGTCCGCAGTGCTTTTTCCTTCGCCTTTCCTCCATCGCCCCTGCGCGCTGACGAGCATCGTATGCAATTGATCGGAATGCTGGATTCGCCGTATGTGCGACGGGTCGCGATTGCGCTGGTCGTCGCCAGAACTCCGTTCGACCACCGGCCCATCTCGCTGTTTCGGCACGTCGACCAGTTCTCCAAGCTCAACCCGCTTCTCAAGGCGCCGACGCTCGTCACCGACGACGGGACGGCGCTGATGGATTCCAGCGTCATTCTGGAGTATCTCGCCAGCCTCGACCCGCGGATAGCGGCGCTCAAGCCGTCAAATGCGCCCGGACGCCTCCGCGCGTCGCGCGCGACCGGCCTGGCGCTCACGGTGATGGAAAAAGCGGTCCAGCGCCATTACGAACGCGCCCTGCGTCCGGCCGAAAAGCGGCACGAGCCGTGGGTCGACAGGGTCATGGGCCAGCTGACCGGTGGCTTGAGCGCGCTTGACGACGAACTGCCCCAATCCGGTTGGATCAGCGGCGAACTGGGCCTGGCGGACATTTCGGCCGTCTGCGCCTTCGGCTTTATAGAAGGCACTGTGGCTGACCTGGTCGATCCGAAGCGCTATCCCAATCTCGCGGCGTTCTCCGCCCGCGCCGAGGCGCTTCC
>JBAUXQ010000432.1:0-7099 GCA_049584355.1 Roseiarcus sp.
GCGCTGCCTCTTGCGCCGCACGGCGCGCGGCGATCTGGCCGAGCGCGTCGGCGACCGCGTCGAACGTCAGCAGGGTGGACGCATGGCGGGCCTTGTAGCCGCGCACCGGCTCAAGAACGGCGAATTCGGCCCATTTGCCGCTTGGCGGCGGACCGTCGGCCTTCAGCATTCGCGTCATCTGGTCGCGGAGAGCATGGAGCTCCTCGGCCGTCGCGCCAACCACGTGGCGCGCCATCAGCGACGACGAAGCCTGGCCGAGCGCGCAAGCCTTCACGTCATGGGCGAAATCGACCACCCGTCCATCCTTGACCCGCAGGTCGACTACGACCGTCGAGCCGCAAAGCCGTGAATGCGCCTTGGCGGTGGCGTCCGGATTCGCGAGCCGCCCGAGCCGGGGAATATTTGCCGCCAGCTCGAGGACGCGCCGGTTGTAGATGTCGTCGATCATCTGGCCCAATCTTCGGTCTGCCCTATATAGGTGACGGGAAAGCCGAAATCGAGGCCTGTGGGAAACCGCGGGCCGTAGCTGTGCGCGGGAGAGAGACGCCGATGGATAGCGCTGGATCAAAAGCCGAACTAGGCCCTGCGCCTGGCGAGATGCGTGATCGCGAGGAGGGGTTGGCGTTCATGCCGAAGTTCGGCGCGGACGGCCTCGCGACCTGCGTCGCGGTCGACGCGTCGCGCGGCGACGTGCTGATGGTCGCCCATATGAACGAGGCCGCGTTGCGGGCGACGCTCGCGACCGGCGTCCTCCACTATTGGTCGCGCTCGCGCGGCGCGCTGTGGCGGAAGGGGGACACGTCCGGGCAAACCCAGACGTTGGTCGAATTGCGCGTCGACTGCGACCAGGACGCCTTTCTGGCTGTGGTGGAGGTCGGCGGCGGCGGCGGCGCCTGCCACACCGGCCGGCGTTCGTGCTTCTACCGCCGGGTCGAGACGGACGGCGACGGCGCCCGGCTCGCGTTTATCGAACCGCCGATGGCGCGCGGGTGATCGTCGGCGCGCAATCGGGAACCACCGCAGGTCGCGCCAAGTTGAACGACTTGACGTTAATTCTCTGGCGATATCCGGCGCGCAAGCTTAAGTTTCGCGACGGAAGGCGAGACGCGAGGCCATTTGCAGGCGAGTTGGGCGATGTTTGGGGTGGGCTATCGCAGAAACGATATTGACCCTTCGTCGGGCGGCGGAAGGTCCCGGCGAGCGAAAGTGGGCGTCGTGCTCGGCGCCGGCGCAGCGCGCGGCTGGGCCCATATCGGCGCGATGCAGGAGCTGGACGCGCTCGGATTGAAGCCGGATGTCGTGGTCGGCTCGTCGATCGGCTCGCTGGTCGGCGGCTGCTACGCAGCCGGGCGGCTCGAGATGTTGGAGGGCTTCGCCCGTTCGCTGACCAGGCGGCGGGTGCTCGGCTTCCTGGATTTTTCGTTCACCGGCAGCGGCCTCATCGGCGGCGAGCGGCTGCGCGCGCGGCTCGAGGCGGCGCTCGGCGGGCTTCAGATCGAGGATTTGCCGATCCGGTTCGCCGGCGTCGCGACCGAAATCGGCGACGGGCATGAAATCTGGCTGCGGCGCGGCTCCCTGGTCGAGGCGATCCGCGCTTCCTACGCGTTGCCCGGCGTATTTGATCCGGTCAAGATCGACGGACGCTGGCTGTTCGACGGCGCGATCGTCAATCCGGTGCCGGTCAGCGTCGCGCGCGCGCTCGGCGCCGAGCGCGTCATCGCGCTCAACATTTCGAGCGATAGCGTCGGGCGCGGCACGGCCCTTCAAGACCCGTTCGGCCGCTCGGAGCCGCCGGCGGCGGCCAACGAACCCGCCGGCGACAGTAGCGGCGTGATCGCGCGTTGGTGGCGCGGCGGCGCCGTCTGGTCCCGCGCCGACGCCAACGCCGATGCTTCGGCCCCGGGCCTGGTGACCTCGATGGTGAGCGCCTTCGACATTCTCCAGGACCGCATCATGCGCTCGCGGCTGGCCGGCGATCCGCCGGACGCCCTGGTGCAGCTCAAGGTCGGCAAGATCGGCATGTTCGAGTTTCATCGCGCCGACGAACTGATCAGGCTCGGTCGCGAGGCGGTCCGCAAGGCCGGCGCCGAAATCATGCAGGAGGCCGAGTCGGCGAGGATAGACGCCGCCGGGGCCTGAGCCTCGGCGGCCGGCGCCTTCAGGCGGTCGCGATATATTCGCGCAGCGCCTGGCGCTCGCTGTCGAGGGCGTTGACGTGCCGCTTGACGACGTCGCCGATGGAAATGATGCCGATCAGGCGTCCGTCCTCTACGACCGGGACATGGCGAAACCGGCCCTCCGTCATGGTCTGCATGACATGCTCAATCGTGTCGTCGCGAGTCACGGTGATGACCTTCGGCGTCATGTGACGCGATACCGGATCCTCGAGCGCCGACGCTCCATGCCGGCCGAGGACGCGGACCACGTCGCGCTCCGAAAGAATACCCAGGACGCTCTGCGAAGCGTCCGAGACGACCACCGCTCCCACGCCTTTTGAAGCGAGGAGCTCAATGACTTCCCTCATGGTGCGATGCGGCTGGGTGGTGAATACATCGCGCCCCTTGTCGTCGAGAATGCGCGCAACTGTCATTCTTCTCTCCCCTTTTCGGGCGGTCTTGTCTCGGGCCGCCGCGGGGCGGGAAGATGCGCCGGGAATTGGGCGCGATCAAGTCCGTTCTTAAAGGCAAATTTAACGCAAGCCGCCATCGACGAGGAAACATTGCTTGGTGATCATCGCGCTGTCGTCGGCCGCGAGGAACAGGGCCAAACGCGCCACGTCTTCTGCGAGCAGCGAGCGGTCGAGGCATTGACGGGCGCGGAAATCGGCGATGTCCTTCTCGCTCATCCACAACCGGCGCTGCCGTTCCGTAATCACCGCGCCGGGCGCAATGGCGTTGACGCGGATGTTGTCGGGTCCGAATTCGCGCGCCAGGCTTTTCGTCAGGCCGACGACCGCCGCCTTGGCGGCGGAGTAGACCGACATCCGGGCGTTCCCAACCATCCAGGCGGTCGAGGAAAAATTGACGATCGCGCCGCCGCCGAGTTCGCGCATCGAGCGGCGCGCGATCTGGGCGGCGAAGAACTGATGCTTGAGGTTGAGCGCCATCGCCCTGTCCCAATCCTCTTCGCTCGTCCCGTCCACGTCCTGGCGCTGATCGTTGGCGGCGTTGTTGACGAGGACGCCGATCGGCCCCAGCCGTTGCCGGACCTCCTCCATCGCCGCCTCGAGCGCGGCGATGTCGGTTAAATCGCAATGGAGAAACAATGGCGCCGGCCCGGAAGCGCCGATCTTCACGACCAAATCCTTGGACGGCTCAGTGGCGATATCGACAAAGGCGACATTCGCCTTCTGGGCGGCGAAGGCCTCGACAATGGCGGCGCCGATTCCCGAGCCGCCGCCGGTGATGAAGACCACCCGGTCGAGGAGCGAAGGGTAACGGGCGAAGGACATAGGGCGGCCTTTCTGTTGCGCCTGCGAAGGCGCCAAACTAGAGCGCGACGGGATGGGATGGAACCGACGCCGTCGCCGCGCGGCGGCACGCCAAACCGAAAAATTTCAAAATAGCAAAAGCGAATTTTTTCATTGCCGTCGATTCCGCGTGTGTTCGAACTTATCGAAGAATCCACTCTAGCACGAGTTCTAGTTTCTGTAAAAGAAAAAACAGCAAGCCTTTTGAAGAAATGAAGCAACCCTTTGAAAAGATAAGGATTGCCGCTCCTCCCGCAGACCCCTCCGAAAGCAAAGAGAGGCCGGGAGCCGGCGCCGCCAGCCAGGCCTCGCCTGGCGGAAACGCCCGGTATGCCGCGTCTCGCGAGCGGAATTAACAGGGAAGTTTCTCTCCCTTAACAGGGAGCTTTTTTCGCTTAACTGGGAGCTTTTTTCGGCCAGCAGGGCCATTTTCGACGACGAACAGGCATCTGCGTTTCATCGGGGGAGGTCAGAGGCCCACCCCTTGATCGCGGTCGCCGCCCTGGCCTCGCCGCCGCTATCGATACCGCCTGATTGCGACGCGCTCTAGGGTCAAAACTCAATCAGCGGGGACAGCGACGACCGCATTGGGCGGAGAGCGGACGAGGCCCAGGACGGCTCACGACGCCCGCTCTCGACGTGAAGCCGACATAGCAGGTCGCGGCCTTGGGCGCCTCAGTTGGGCGGAGAGCGCGCCTACAAGGGTCACTTCGGAAAGGACCGGAATCCGCGCCATAGCCGCCATTCCATTGCTCGCACGAAATAGGCTCCTCCGCCTTTGACACAATCGACATCGCATGCGTCAAGAAGGACGCGCCTCAAGGACCATATTGAACGGCGTCTCCGTCGCTTTGCGGACCTTCCCAAATCCGCCTTTCGTTATGGCGGACGAGAGTTTGGCGAAGCCCGCCTGCGCGCCGAACGCCGCCCCGACTGGCTGATCCAGCGAGGTCGGCACGCAGATCATGGTCGAGGCGGCGTAGAACATCCGGCTCACTGGATTGAGATTGTCCTCCAGCCGGTCGCTCGCCGCAGGCTCGACGATCATCCAGCTTCCGTCGGAGTTCAAAGCCGCGCGCACGTGGCGCGCAGCGCCAACCGGGTCGCCCATGTCATGCAGGCAATCGAAGAAGGTCACCAGATCCAAATCTTTGCCAGGAAAATCGCTCGCCGTCGCGACTTCGAACTTCGTGTTCGCAGTCGCTCCATGCTGCTTGGCATGGACCCGCGCCTGCTCAACCGATTCGGGATGAAAGTCGTAGCCGACGAACGTCGATTTCGGGAACGCCTTGGCCATGATGATGGTCGAAAACCCGTGCCCGCAACCAACGTCGGCGACAGTGGCTCCCCGTTCAAGTTTCGCAGCGACGCCGTCCAGGGCCGGCAGCCATGAGCCTACGAGATTGTTGTGATAGCTCGGGCGGAAGAACCGTCCCACGGTGCAGAACAGGCACGGCGTCTGATCGCCCCAGCCGACGCCTTTGCCTGAACGAAATGCGGCCTCGACTTTCGTCTGGTTTTCCACCATCGCCACCGCGAGATCGAAAGCCCCTTGCAGATAGACTGGGCTGTCAATGTCCGCGAACACCATCGCCTGTTCCGGCGGCAAGGCGAACTTGCCCGTTGCGGAGTCGAATTCGAGATAACCGGACGACGCCTGATGCGACAGCCACTCGCGCGCGTAGCGTTCAGCGACTTTCGTCTTCGCCGCGAGTTCCTCGGGCGTCATCGGGCCCTGCTCTTTGAGGGCCTTGTAGAGGCCGAGCTTATCGCCCATGCGCACCATCGGCACGCTGAACGCGCCGCCGAGATCGCCAAGCATCTTGCCGATGAACGCGTTCAGCTTGCTCTCGTCCACCATCTTCGCCTCCTAGAGCTTCTTGACGGCGAGGCGAGACTGCCGGACAGTGAGCGTCAAAGTAATAGACGGTTTGTACGTCGGTTGGCCTGACTGTACCGGTACGGAAACCGGGCCAATTCGACGAGATCGAGAGGCCGCATGCTCTCGCTAGTCGTTAGCCCCACGGGTGAAAGGTCGCTGGTCGACCAGATCGTTGGCGGCGTGAAGCTGCAGATTGATGATCGACGCCTCGCTCCGGGTTCGAGACTGCCGTCGATCCGCAACTTGGCGAAAACGCTCAACGTCAGCCGCTTCACAGTGGTCGAGGCCTATGACCGTCTGGTCGCGCTGGGCTATCTTCAATCCCGTCCTGGCGCTGGGTTCTACGTGGCAAGCTTGGCGCCGTCCGGCGCGGTTGCGGCCCCGGTCGAGAGCTACGAGCGAAACGAGCAACTCCTGTGGCTGGTTCGTCAGCTTCTGGAGGCTGACGAGAACGCTCCCCTCGCCGGCGGCCCATGGCTGCCAAATTCCTGGCTCGACGAGGCCGGCATTCGCCAAAGCCTCAACGCGCTCATCCGTAAGAACGGATCCCATCTGCTCGAATATGGCCATCCGTTCGGCTATCTGCCTTTGCGTGAGCATTTCACGCTGATGCTGGCCGGCCTCGGGATCACCGCGCAATCCGACCAAATCCTGATGACGAATGGAACGAGTCAGGCACTCGAACTTGTCATCACTTGCTTGTTGAAGCCAGGCGACGTCGCGATGGTCGATGACCCCGGCTACTACAACATGTTCGGCAATTTGCGCCTTCGCGGGATCGAAATGTTGGCTGTGCCCCGCAATCGGGACGGGCCCGATGTTAGCTTTCTCGAAGCCATGGCCCCCGAGCGGCGCCCGAAGGTCTATTTCACTCAGTCGGTCATGCAGAACCCGACCGGGACCGACATGAGCCCGCACGTCGCCTTCCGGGTGTTGCAGGCCGCCGAGCGGCACAACTTCGTCATCGTGGAGGATGACATTTTCTCAGACCTCCAGGCGCGGCAAACGCCACGGTTGGCGACGCTCGACCAGCTCAATCGGGTGATCTATGCGCGCAGCTTCTCGAAGACGTTGTCAGGCAGCTTGCGGGTGGGTTTCATCGCCTGTTCCCGGTCGCTGGCGAACCAGCTCGCCGACATTAAGATGCTGACCAGCATCACCAGTTCGCAGTTCACCGAGCGGCTGATCTATCTGATGCTGGTCGACGGTCACTACCGTAAATATGTCGCGCGCTTGCAGGAACGGCTGGGCGAAGCGCGCGTCAATACCGCGCGCGCTTTCGAGCGAATGGGATTTGAACTGTTCGTTGAGCCTTCGGATGGAATGTTCGTCTGGGCGCGATTGCCCTACATCGAGGATTCGGTTGCGCTCGCGAAGGCCTCCGAACGTCGCCTCGTGCTGGCGCCGGGCGTGCTCTTTCGTCCTCATCTCGACCCGTCGCCTTGGATGCGGTTCAACGTCGTGGTCTGCGACGACAAGCGGGTTCAAGGATTGTTGGAGCAGGTCGCATCGGCTGTGCGTGAGCAGGGCTAGCGGCCACGGGCGTTGGGCAAGAGTTCACCACGGTCGCGGTGCCCTCGAAGATCGGAGTGAGCGGGCCGCGCGGATGATCTTCTTCTGGCTTGCCGAGTCCCTCGAGGAACATCAAAAGAGCGGGATCCTGGATTGAGAGACCTTGATCGAGTCCTGAGCCTTGGAGGTCTTCTCGAAGGTCAACGTTCAACCTGGTATTCAGCGTTGCGGCTACT
>JBAUXQ010000433.1:0-4954 GCA_049584355.1 Roseiarcus sp.
TTCCAGGTCGGTCCGATCACCGGCTCGCCCTTGAGAATCCGGACCGCGGCAATCACCGGCGAGCGCCACTGATAGGTGGGATAGGTCGGCGCCATCGCGGTCAGGCCCTTCTCCTTCCACTTCTTCAGGAAGTCCTCCTGATCCTCGCCAGTGATGATCGGATAGGGCTTGCCCGCATCCTCGAACGCCTCGAGGGCGGCGACCGCGGTCGCGCCGGCGTCCATCCACACCGCGTCGATGGCGCCGAAGCGGTTGATGTAATCGTCGACGATGGCCTTGGTCTTGGCGTTGTCCCCTCCGGTGAATTCAGCGCCGACGACATTGACGCCGTTCTCCTTGAAGATGCGGTTGGCGGCCGACCATCGGGTCTCGAGGACGTCGACGCCCGGAAGAATGCGCAGCGCCAGCACCTTTCCGCCTTTCGGCAGTTTCGAGACGATGAAGTTCGCCGTCTGGATGCCCCAGCCGTAGCCGCCGACCGGATTGACGAACGTCACCGGGCAATCGGTCAGGACGCCGCGATCGAACACCACCACCGGCAGCTTCTTGCAGGCGGCCTCGATCGCCGGCGTCAGCGCCGCCGTGGTGTTCGGCGACACGATGAGGGCGTCGCAATTGCCGCTCGATACGAAGGCGTTGATGTCCGAGATCTGCTTGTCGTCCTTGCCCTGGGCGTCGGCGACGGTGAACGACTTGATGTCGTTCTTCAGCACTTCGACCTGGGCCTGCATGGTCGTCCAGCCGACCACCCGCCATGGATTGTCGACGCCGGCGTTCGAGAAGCAGATGCGGTAGGGGCCGGGCTTCTTATACTTCGACGTGTCGACTTCCTTGCCGCCGAGATGCTGCTCCCACGGCTTGCCCGCCGGGCCCTCGGGCGTCATCGCCAGAAGGTCCTTCGCCGCCTGGAACTCCTTGGGATCATCGAAGTTCTGCGCCAGCGCGCCGCTGGCGAACGCCGCCAGGGCCGCGCCGGCGGCCAATGCTAGAATTGCCTTGGACATGCTCCTCTTTCCTTCCTCTTGCCGTTGCTCGGCGTTGTGCGGGCTTTCGATTGCTCCCGCTAGACCGCGCGTCGTCGGCGCCATGCGCCGATCGCGACCGCGGCGATTAGAATGAACCCTTGCGCCGTATCCTTAAGCGGCTGCGGCAAGCCAAGGAGCGTCAGCAGCGCGAACAGGGCGGTGAGGGTCAGCGCCCCGGCGACGGCGCCGACGACCGTGCCGCGGCCGCCCAACAATTGCACGCCCCCGACCACGCAGGCGGCAATCGCCTGCAGTTCGAGGCCACGGCCGACATCGACCGATACGCCGCCAAAGCCGCCTAGCATCACCCCGGCGGTGACCGCGGACAGGGCCGAAATGACGAACACGCCAAGACGCACGAACTCGACCCGGACGCCGGCGAGCTCGGCTGCGCGAGGATTGTCGCCGACCGCGAGCACGCGGCGGCCGAACACGGTTCCATGCAATCCCCATTGCGCGAGCGCGCAGACCGCGGCGAGAACGGCGACAGCGAGCGGAAATATGCCGATCACCGGCACATCGTGGAACACGAACCGCCCGAACATGCGAAAGTTGTCGGGCAGATAGCCGCGCGGCGAGCCGCCCGACCACATCATCGCCGCGCCGTTGACCGACAGCAGCGTCCCCAGAGTGGCGATGATCGACGGGGTCTTCAGATAGGCCACGGCCGCGCCGTTGATAAGCCCGACGAAAAGGCCGATTGCATAGAGGACCGCGATCGTCGACCAGGTTTTCGAAGGATCGTTGGCCGTCAGCATCGACCCGCCGATCACGGTCAGCGTGACGAGCGAGCCGACGGAGAGATCGAATCCGCCGCTGATGAGCACGAACAGCTGCCCCGACGCCAGGATGGCGAGGGGAGCGGCGCGGCGGAGGAAATTCATCGCCCCCGCCGGCTCGAGATAATTCGGCTGCAGCAGTCCGACGGCGACATAGAGCGCGAGAAACACGACGACGGCGAAATTGACCCGCCGCACAAGCGCAACCGCGCGAGCCCGTTCGCGGCCCCCCTGGATCGCGACGGTCATGCGACATGTCCCCGGGTGCGGAACGTGTACACGGCGACCGCCAGAATGACGATCGCGCCCCGAAGCACCAGCTTGGGATAGGCGGATACCCCAAGCATGTTGAACGCCGCGTCCAAAGTGGCGAACAAAAGGACGCCGGCGAGCGTCCCCCAGACGCCGCCGCGTCCGCCGGCAAGCAACGTGCCGCCGATCACCACGACTGCGATCGATTCGAGGTCGTAGACGCCGTCGCGCCCGACCCAGGGCGCGCCGGAGCGCAGACGGCTGGCGAGATAGAGGCCGGTGAGGCCGGCGGAAAGGCTGCAGACGACGTGGGCGCCGATGGTGACCACGTCGGTCCTGATCCCCGCCAGGCGCGCGCCTTCCGCGTTGCCGCCGACGGCGTAAAGATGAGCGCCGAACCGGGTCGCCCAGAGGACGAACGAGGCGAGAGCGGCGAGCGCGAACAGGGCCGCGACCGAATAAGGCACGACGCCGAACGTGCTATAGGCGACGAGCTGAAATTCTTTCGGCACCGATCCGGCAAAATCGGTGAAGCTCGCCGACAGCAACCCCTGGAGAATGAGTCCGACGCCCAGCGTGGCGATGAACGGACTGACCTGCAGGCGCGAGATGATTGCGCCGTTCACCACTCCGACCAGCGCCGAGACTGCGAGCACGATCAGAACCGCCACGACCATCATGTCGGCGCGGCCCTGCATGATGAACGACGCCAGCACAGCCGCGACGCTGATCATGTTGGCGACCGAAAGGTCGATCGATCCGGCGATGATCGCGAAAGTCTGCCCCAGCGCGACGATGCCGAGCCCGACCATCCGCTGAAGGAGGCCGATGACGCCGTCGGTCTCGAGCATTCTGGTTTGGCCGGTCCACAGGGCGACGCCGACATAGAGCAGAATCGAGCCGACCAGGAGCAGCGGCGGCGCCGAGGAATAGCGCCGCCAGGCCGGCGCTGGGGCGATGGCCTGCTGATCGCTCATGAGGCCATCGCGTGCGGTTCGCGATCGTGCGCCACGGCGATCGCCATCACCTCTTCTTCCGTGGCGCCGCCGGGCAGTTCGCCAGCCAGCGTTCCCTCGCGCATGATGAGGATCCGGTCGCTGACGCCGATGATCTCGGGCAGATCCGACGAGATCATCAGGATGGCGCGTCCGCGCCGGGCCAAGTCGCGCATGATCTTGTAGATCGCCGCCTTGGCCGCAACGTCGACCCCCCGGGTCGGTTCGCAGAAGATGAAGATTTCGGGGTCGCGCGCCAGCCAGCGCGCGATGATCGCCTTCTGCTGGTTGCCGCCGGACAGGAACTGCGCTTCCTGTTCGAAGCTGGCCGCCCTGACGTCCAGTTGAATGAGCCGCTTGTCGGTCGATTGCGGCGACATCGGCCCGGCGGTCGGCGAGCCAAGCGCGGGCGCGAAGGCCCGCTCGATCAGCGTGGCGTTGTCGCGGACCGATTGCTGCATCAAGAGCCCCTCGCGCTTGCGGTCATCCGACAGGCGGCCGACGCCGGCCTGAATCGCGGCGCGCGGATGTCCCGGTTTGGCCGCCCGGCCGCCGATCTTCATTGCCTCGACCTCAAACGGCTCGTCGCCGATGAGGGCGCGAGCGAGCGCGTCCTTGCCTGAGCCTTCGAGGCCGGCGACGCCGACGATCTCTCCCGCCCGGACCTCGAAGCTGATGTCGTGCAACTGACCGTTGGCTCCGCCGCGAACATTGAGCGTCGGCGGACCTGGAGGCAGCGACGAGCGCGGCGGATAGAAGTCGGCGAGATCGCGTCCGACCATCGCGCGAACGAGCCGGCCGGTCGGCGCTTCCGCGAGCGGAGCGGTCATGACCGTGCGCCCGTCCTTGAGCACCGTGACGCGGTCGGCGACCGCCTGAATCTCGACCATCCGGTGCGAGATGTAGACGATCGTCACCCCCTCGGCGCTGACCTTGCGCACGAGATCGAGCAAACGGCCGGCATCGACGCGGTCGAGAGCGGCGGTCGGCTCGTCCATGACCAGGATGCGGGCGTCGATCGCCAGCGCCTTGGCGATTTCGACGATCTGCTGGTGGGCGATCGAAAGGTCCGCCGCCAGCGAATCGGGAGCGATCGACGAGCCGAGCCGCCGCAACAGGCGGCCGGCCTCGTCGCGCATGGTCCGCCGGTCGAGGATGCCGAAACGGGTCGGCTCGACGCCGAGAAAGATGTTCTCCGCCACCGAGCGCTGCGGCAACAGGCTCAGCTCCTGATGGATGATGCTGATCCCTGCGCGGCGCGCGACGATCGGGTGCGAAAATGCGACCTCCCGCCCATCGAGCCGGATGGTTCCGCCATCGGGCCGATAGACGCCGCCGAGGATCTTGATCAGCGTCGATTTTCCGGCGCCGTTCTCGCCGCACAGCGCATGGACCTCGCCGCGCGCGCAGCCAAAGCTGACGGCGTCAAGCGCCTGCACGCCTGGAAAGGTCTTGGTGATGTCGAGCATTTCGAGCGCGAGCGCCGCTTGCTCCACCGCTTCTCCTCCCGCGCCAGACGGCCTCGACCGCCGCCTATTCCGCCGCCAAGCGCCCAGGCGCCGCGCGCCGTCCTCGCGGGTCGCGGTGCAGCTTGCCGTCCTTCATGATCATCGCCAGCCGATCGGGCCCGACCAGCACCGACTGATCGACCAGCGGGTTGCCGTCGACGAGCAGCATGTCCGCCAACGCCCCGGGCTTGATCACGCCCAGTTCGCCCTTATGGCCCATCAGTTCGCCGCCGACCGCGGTTGCGCAACGCAGCGCTTCCGCTGGCGTGTAGCCGAAGAACTTGACGAAATGGCCGATGTCGCGCGCGTTCTGGCCCATCGGCGTGATCTTGAAGCCGTAGTCGCCGCCGATCACCACCTTGATGCCGCGCTTGCGCATCTGTTCATAAGTCCGG
>JBAUXQ010000434.1:0-11963 GCA_049584355.1 Roseiarcus sp.
GCCGAAAGGGGAAGAATGAGGGTGCTTTGCAATCCGAGCCCGCCTCGCTCATCGCTCCAAGGCCGCCTGCGTGGATGAGCCGCGGAGTTTCGTCCGCCGCGCTGTTCGGGAGCTCCAGCGCGTCGTCCAGGCGTCGAGGCGCATGCAAACATCTGGAGTGAGGCCATGGCGCACGGGCTGTTCATTTGGCGCCGAGGCTAGACAGGGAGTGACCGGAGAGACATTTTGCACTGGAAATCCCCTGGACCATCTTGGTTTTCCCGTGTCCGCCCCCACCCGGCCTGACAGGCCAATTGCCTCGACATCGCAACCCCTCAAGGCCTCGCCTGCCGCGTTGGCTGTGCTGCCTGACATCGTTGACGTCCCGTTCACGATCATCCGTACGAGCGAAGCCTTTCACCGGCTACGAGTCACCGCCGACCTCGAATCGCTTGCCGATTCGCTCGAAGCGGAGGGCGCGCCGTGAGCAAGTCGCGCACGGCGGCCTGACGGCGCAGAAAAGCCAGTACAGCCAATCGCAACATACTCTGAACCTAGCGACCCAAAGCGGTCATTGCGGCTGCCTTGGAAGGTCACGGCGTACGGTTCGACCGCTTTGATCAGCTCATCTTGCAGCCAATGCAGGTCTTCGGTCGGGTCCATGACAATTCCTGCGACGCCGATCGGCGTCGCGGGAATGTAGTAGTACTTGAACGCCTTCGGCGCGCACTTCTTCGGCTTCTCTTTGACCAAAAACCGCATTCGCCGCCGCAGACACCTTGTCGAGCCGCGCAGCCTCGCGCAAACAATTGGGCTGGGGAGGCCGGCGGCCTATTTCCGGTCGAGGCGCGGGCCCGCTTCAGGGTTGACGAAGAACGTACCCACCGTCATGGGCGTCGTGACATATTCGCTATCTTCGAGGGTTATGCGGTAGGCGCCGGGTTTGTCGGGCGCGACGAGTTGCATCGAGAGGTGGGTCGTTTCGGCTCCCGCGTAGCGGAGCTCGAGGTCGGGACCAATGGACTCGAATTTGTCGAACTTGTCCCCGACGGCGCGGCTGATGCGAAGCGCGCCGGTGAACGCGCGAGTCGGCTTGTCGGGAATGACGAGGACAGAAATGCGTTCGCCCGGGCCGTAGACCGTTTTGTTGAGCGAGATGACGGCGACGGGTTCTTCAGCGAAGGGCGTAGGCATCACCGTTCCCCCGGTCAGGATCTGAAATAGCCGCTGCCGGAATGCGTCGACCACGAAAATGCCGGTATGACTGCCGGGAAAGACAGACGCAGTCATCGGCCCGGGCGCGGCGCTCCAAAGTGGGACTGTCCCGTCGCCGGAATCATTATATTCCGGGGTATAGGGGGGGAGAAGCGAACTCGAAGTATCGACCTGCTCGGGCGTCGATTGGTTATTGCCGGCGATGAAGTAGTACTGACACGGCTGGTTTGCGATATTGAGGTGTGCGTAAGACTGGACGGTGGCTTGGATGTTGTTCGAGGTGGGTCCGAAATAGCCGTTCACCGTGGTTGCGTAGATGTTGACTCCGTGATTTCCCGGTTGCTTCCGCAGCCGGTTGTAGCCGAGCGGCGGCAGGGCCTGGTAGCCGGCCGGATAGCGCGGGTCGGCGGCAAGAGCGGGCATGTCGCTCGCGGGAATCCCCTGAAAGCCGAATACCCCGAGCGAATTCGCGACAATCAGCGGCGCTCCGAGGTGAGGGTTGCAAATGCCGACGAACTGCTTGATTGCGCGAAACCACGAGGGAGGGTTGAGCCGATACGCATCGTTCTCGAGAAGCAGACGGGCGATGATTCCGCCCTGGGAGTGGCAAACGAGCGAGATCGAGCGGGCGCCGCCCTGATAAGCTGCCTTAATCGTCTGAACGAGAAGCGGCATCGTTGTAGCGTATATGTCGACTCGCCAGTCGAAGTCGAAGTCGATTTTGGTTATGCCCAGTTGAGCGGCGATATAGCTAAGATCGTCGTCGATCGGCTGGTAGACCGGAACCAAAAAAGGAAAAAACCCCAGGGTATCGATTACGCCATTCTTCTGCGTATTGGGATCGGTCAGTTCATTCAGTCGGTGATACCCCGTAACGGCAAGCTCCCAAAGCGTCGGCGGCCAAACCTCGTTGCCGTTGAGTGTAAGTTGTGACCCGGCATACCCGGGAACAAATATGATCGTATCCATTTGAAGCGCCCCTCGGTTCGATGGACGGATTGAGCGTAGCAGCACCCGCTGATCGCGGTTCTTGTCTTCTGGACAAACGCCTCGAAACCGGCTGATCGGCTTGGTCGCGATGGCACGCAAGGGGAAGGTGAGCGATCCCGCGCGGGACGCGGCCAGCCTGCTTTGTCTCTACCGACGAACACCCATCCCATTACCGCCGCGTAACAAACGCTAACATAACGGCGCTTGGTCCGGTGTGACGGAGCGCACATCGCGAGAGGCGCCGGCGCTCAGCCCGCCTTCTGGCCGGCGTTGTTTCGGCGAAACGTCTTCGGCGCCGTCGTGGGTCTGAGCGTGCCCTTTCGGCCCCGTGGGCCTGTCCGCGCGACGAACGTCATGCCGCAAACGGAAGCGACGTGGTTCTATCAGCTCTATTTTCAGGCTCCGGGCGTCGCCGAGGCCGAACTCGAGCGGGACCCGCGACCGTCAATCCGTCGGATGCTCAGCGGGGTGTCCTTCGGCAGGCCGAGCCGGGGTCGACGGGCCCTCGTCCGGCGGGGTCGTGGGCATGAGGGGGCTTCCTGAACCTGATGGCCGATTCGGAGCAGCTGCCCGCTTGGCTCACGGAGGGGTGTGTCAACTTCTATGCCAACGAATTCGGCCGTTCTCGCTTCGTTAGCGGGCTGAATTGGTATCGCAACATTGATCGCAACTGGGAGCTAACAGCGCCGTTCACCGGGCTGCCTGTTACCGTTCCGGCGCTCTATGTCGCCGGCGACCGGGACCTTGTTGTCCGCTTTCGCAGCGCGCCCGAGCTAATCGTAAGCCTCAAAAAGTTTGTCCCGACCTCCGCAAGACGATCATGTCGCCCGGCTGCGCAATTGGACGCAGTAGGGCGACCGGCCGAGCTCAATGCGCGCTGCTTGCGTTCCCGCGAGGCGTGTAGCGCGTGCGTTAGTCCTCAATCCTCGAATTGGACCATCTCGAGCCCATGACGCTGATGACTTCCGGTCTCGACGTTTAGCCCACCTTGCTAATTGCATTGAACCCGAGGTCGTAGTTGGGGGTCCGAATACCACGGAGGGTAGCTGTTTTCACTCCATGCAGATGTACATAGGTGGTAGTTGGTCAATAGGCCTTACGACCGAATTCCACTCGGCGACTATTGCTGTCGGATCAGTGTGAGTAACGTGCTCCGCGCGGCCGAGTGGTCCGAACGTAGGAAACGCACGAAATGAGCGACCCTCAATCGACGCCGTCAGCTTCTGCGGTACCTTCGGGCGAGCGTCGTCAGGTCACGGCGCTGTTCGCAGACATGGTCGGCTTCACGGCGATTTCCGAACGACTCGGCGAGGAAGGCACCTACGCGCTGATAGGGTCGGTGTTCGACGCGATGGCTGGAGCGGTAAGGGAGCAAAGCGGCTCAGTGCAGGACTTTGCCGGCGATGGCATCCTGGCCATGTTCGGCGTGGCCAACGCGCTGGAAAACGGGCCGCTCCTTGCGTGTCGCGCGGCGCTGCTGATCCACGAACGGCTTGCCGCCATCGCGCCCGCCTTGATCGAAAAATATGGAGTGCGGCCGCAAGTGCGGATTGCGATCAATTCCGGGCCGGTCGTGGTTACCAGGCGCTTCGGAGACGCCGCCGCTCCGACCGCGTTGGGCGACATGGTGAACCTCGCGTCGCGACTGCAAGCGATCGCGGAACCCGGCTCCGTGCTGTTGAGCGAAGGAACTTTCGGTCTTGTTGAGGGGTTCGTTGAGGCGACCTTCACCGGCTCTCACACGATCAAGGGAAAAGCCGAGCCGCAGAAGGTTTGGCGTCTCAACTCCATTCGCCAGGGCGCGACGCGATTCGATGTCTCTGTGAGGCAGGGCTTGACTGGCTATGTCGGGCGCGAGCGCGAACTGGACGTTTTGGACCGTGGCTTCGCCTCGGCGCGAGGCCGCCGCCGGGCAATCGATATCGTGGCCGAGCCGGGAATGGGGAAGTCGCGGCTTCTCTATGAATTCCGCCGCCGCGCCAGCGCAACCGACGCTGTCATTCTCTCTGGAAACTGTTCGGCCGCGGGGCGGCACACCTCGTTTCTCCCCTTTATCGAGGTCGTGCGGGATTCGTTCCTCGTTAAGGCGGGAGAAGCGGAATCCGAGGTCGCGGAAAAGCTTGAGACCGGGCTCAGAGTAATGGAGCTGAATACGCCGGAGAATCTGGGTTTGCTGCTGAATCTACTTGGTCTCCCACCGCCCGTGGGAGCGCTCGCCGGCCTTGACGGCGTACTAATTGGCTTGCGCACCCGCGGCCTGCTGTTGCGGATGTTGGAAGCCCTCTGCCGTCGCTCTCCTGTGGCTCTGCTGATCGAGGATCTGCATTGGATCGATAGCGCGTCACATGAGTTGCTTGGCGAGATCATCGAGAAGACCCCCGATGGGCACTTGCTCGTTGTCCACACCCGCCGGCCGGACTACGTGCCGACATGGCGCGCCAAAACCGGAGTCGAGACCTTGAGGTTGGAGCGTCTTCCCGCGGCGGATGTCCGGCGCCTCATCGAGGTGAGACTTGGGCGGGACGGCTTGCCTGACACTTTGACTCGGCACGTGATCGAGAGAGCCGATGGCAATGCGCTGTTCGCCGAAGAGATCCTGAGCTTCCTCAGTCAACGCGGAGCATTGCGCACGGACGGCGCGAGCGTTGAGTTCGACGCAGGCACCATGGCGGCGACCATCCCCGCCAGCTTGCAGGGCCTCCTGTCTGCGCGCATCGATCGGCTAGCCCCGCGGGACCGTGCGCTTCTGCAGGCCGCCGCGGCGATCGGCAGACAATTCGACCCAACCCTGCTCGCCGCGGTCGCGGAAGACGGAGCCGAGGTCGAAGCGCGGCTTGGGGCAATGACGGCTCTCGATCTGGTCTACCCGGACGGTTCCGACAGTTATTCGTTCAAACATGCGCTGGTCCGAGACACCGTATATCAAGGTCTGCTGAGTGGACCTCGCTCGGCGCTACACCTCAAAATCGCTGAGGAGATCGAGCTGCGCAGCAGCAATCGGCAGATCGAAGTGGCTGACGCACTTGCATACCACTATAGCCAGACCGAACGCGCCGACAAAGCCTTCACCTATCTCGCGCTGGCTGCCGCCAAGAGCCTCGGTGTCTACTCGCTGGATGAGGCGGATCAATATTTCGCGGCCGCCACGGCGCTGATCGACAGGAAGCCGGAGTGCGCTTCCGATGCACAGCTTGCCGAGATGCTCGCCAATTACGCCCTTTGCTCCAACATCTCGCTGAAGCTCAAACAGATCATAGACATCGCGACACGTTTCAAGCCGAGGCTCGAGCGGCTGGGCGACAGCCAATCACGTACTCTGATCCAGTATCATTACGTACAGACGCTCCTTTGGTCGTCGCGATTCAAGGAGGCGGAAGAGGCTCAACGCGAGCTGATGGCGATGGCTAACAGACTTGGAGACGCGAAATCGAGGGCCTATGCGCTCGTCACTGAGGTTTTGGTCTCGACCCACGTCGCGCCAAAGCCCGTCGCGGCCGTGAGGGCCGACAGTCGCGAAGCCCTCGCCGTCGCCGAGAGAGTCGAGGATGCCTATCTCCATCACAATGTTCTGGCCGCGGCCGGATGGGATGAACTCAACCGGGGGCTGGTCAACGAGGCCAGCTGGGCGGCTGAAGAGATGTTGGCCTCCGGGCGCCGAATGAACGACCCGAGGTCCATGGGCTATGCGCTGGCGTTGAAGGCGCTGATCGCTTTGATCCGCGACGATTATCTCGCGACCTTGCAGTTCGCGGACGAAGCCATCGATATTTCACGCGTTCCCTTTGACCGTGAGACCGCCAACAGTGCGAGGAGCGCCGCCCTCGTGCTGCTCAGACGGCCCGACGCGATGAATTCGGTGCGGGCGTTTATGGACACGTGCGCGCGAAACGGCTGGGGTCTGCTGTATAGCGGCCTCGACGATCTCTGGGGCGTGGCGCTGATCCTGAGCGGGGAGGTTAGCAGCGGTCTACGCTACATGAAGGAGGCGATCCTCAGGCGCGAGCGCGAAGGCTATCGCGGCTCGGCCGACTGGACGCGGATGTTTCTGTGCGAAATCTATCTCCAGCTTCTCTCGCGCGGTGGGAACACGTCGGCGCGCGTACTGATGAAAAACGTTCTGACTCTGGTGAAGACCAGATTGACCGCGCCAAAGCAGATCGTTGTGCTCGTCGAGAAGGTCCGGTCGAACCCGCAATACGACCCCGACGGCATTTTCGTCGCCCGCTGCGAGATGATCCTGGGGCAGCTTTACAAGGTCAGGAAGCAGCGGGTGAGGGCGATCGAGCATCTGACGGAAGCGAAGCGGATTACGTCGCAATTCGGCGCATCACCCATCCTTGCGCGCATCGAGGCTGCCCTGTCGGACTTGGTCGGCTGACCCCGAGCGCTGGTTTTGGCCCATGCGGTTTCTAGCCTAGGCTGGAGGCCCCCCGCTTCAGATCGGCGCCGTCTGGGACCGCGCCGGTGCGACGGCCTTTGGAGGATCCAGCAGGGGCCGCCGCATCGAGGGTGGCACCAGTTCCGCATAGCGGCCGAGGCGCCGCTCGAAGAGCCAGTTGTAAAACGGCGGCAGGTCGGCGGAACGTCCCTCGTGGTAGGCGCGGAAACCCTTGTCTGTCGCAAGCGCGTTCCGGATTTGACGCATGTCGCCCATGAAGAGACGCGTGTACACCGAGCGCAGCGCGTGCGCGGCGCGGACGGTTCGAGACTTTCCCGTCGCCAGTCGGCGAAGCACCATACCGGGGGACGTCATAGCCTCGTGCATTTCGATCAGCTTGTCGTAGTAGGTGAGGGGATCGTAGTGCTTGAGCGTGATCGCGAGATAGGGGTTGTAGTAGAAAGCGAATGGCGTCGCATCGAGGATGCGGCCCTCGCGCCTCATCTGTTCGTATAGCGGCGTTCCGCCGTAAGGGGTTGGAATGTTGACCGTCGGAAAGACGTTCGGCGTTCTGAGAATGAACTCCTTGGTGAGGATCAGCGAGTCGCTTCCCTCCTCCGAGTCCGACCCGAATATGAAGTTCGCCTGCAGGCCGGGGACGTATCGGCCGAGGAGGTCGAACTGGGCGATTACTTTTTCGAGCTTCTCGCGGCCGGTGCGCTTTCCGGTGCCGGCCTTGCCTGAATATTCGGTCCAGGATTCGACGCCCGGCGCCGCATAGAGGCAATTGGTGTCGGCGAGGCGCTGAAACCGTTCGGGCTTCAACACCGAAAGCGACGCCTCCATCACATAGCGATTGCGCCGCCCCTTGGGGATTTGCTCGATGACGTCCATCGTCTCGTCGAAGCGGATGCCAAAATTCGGATCGTGAAAAAGGATGATGAGCTTCGGATGGTTCTCGGAAAGAAAGCGAAGATCGGCCAGGAGACGGTCGCGGTCGAGCGTGACGAACTTCGAGTTCCAGTCGACGCAAAAGTCGCAATCATAGGGGCATCCGATGCTAGTCATCAGCGGCACGGCGCTTGCGGCGCGCCGCCGCTCTCCGCGGAAAGCCGAGATCTTGATGTAGGGCATCCGCTCTTCGACGCTGGGAAATTCTGTCGGAGAGCGGCCGCTCGAGACGATTGCCGGGGGATCGACATGCCCGCACAGAATGTCATCGAGCAGCGTGCGGTCGCACTCTTTCACCACGATATCGAAGAACCTCGCGCAATCGGTCGGGAAGGCGCGCGCGTGCGGGCCGCCGACGATCGTTAGCGTTCCGCGCCGTCGAAACACCATCGCGACCGCATAGGCAACCGCGCTCGACTGGGTGTAGGCGCTGACAAAAAGAATATCGATGTCGTCAGGGACGAGCTTTAGCGGTTCTTCCTGGCCCCAATACGTACGGTAATGGACGTCGTGCCCGGCCTCGCTGCACCACACGGCGATCGTTTGAGGCATGATGCCCATGAATTGTTGGCGAAAATAGTCGCTGAAGCCCCCACCGGGTCCTCGGTCGTGCAAAAGTTCGAGGATCGCGATGCGCATGAATGGGACCCCACCCAGTTCGACGGCCTACACAGCGCCGACGACTTCACCCGATGGCCTTCGGCCTGATTTCGAACTCCGTCTTTAAGTGTTCGGCGAGTCGATCCTGGCGCCGCTCGGATAGTTGCTTCGGAAACGTCTTACGTCAAGGGAGTGCAAAACCAACTCTCGGATTCGCTAGGAACCGCTGCGCATTGAAGGGTATCGTGGGGGTGCGTGGCGAACCCTTTCGGGGATTTCAATCTGCCTGCCGGCGGCCCAATCGCGGTCAAGGACGCGGGACCAAGAGGTCTTGGCGTGCGACCGGCGCCCCGCCCGCCGCAGACGCCTCGCTGGCTTTCACCCGATGGCAGAGGGCTTGTTGAAAGAGACACAAAATGAACGCGACGGTTGGGCCATAAGTCGACCTTGATCACCGTAACGACTTCGGCCGAGGCGACGACCAACGCCCCTTTGTCCCCGAAGACCCAATTAATTGTTCCGGCTTCGTCGATAGGCCCAACGATCGTTGACAGACGCTATCCTCGCGCCACTCGTCGTGCATTTGAGCCCCGCGTGCGCCCGGACGGGTGGCCGTCGCCCGGGGCTGGGTTACCCTCAAAAAGACTTGTGGAGTCGTCAGGATTGCCGCGGTCCGTGGGAACGCCGTCCGCGATGCCGATACGAACCGACGTAGTTTGTCAGCGAAGTCGAATGGAGAGTGACCATGGAGACAGCATTCGACCTGCTCCCCGGGCGTCTGCTGCGCAATGCCGGTCCTCCTACGCCCCTGAAGAACTTTCGCGGCGTCCAGATCGACGATGCACGGCTATCGATGGTGGTCTCGCCCGATGCGTCGCTCCTGACGCTCTATGAGGGAACGCTCCATGGCGAGGGACCGGCGTGGCAGGCCAAACGTGATCGATTGGTCTGGTCGGACGTTCCCAACCGGCGATTGCTGGGCTGGTATCCCGACGGTCATGTCGAGGTCCTGATTCGACGGCACGTGGTTCATGAATGGCAATGCGGTCGAGGCGGACGGCACGCTCGTCCACTGCGAGCACGGCCGGCGCTGCATCAGCAGGGGCGGCGATTATGATCGGGAGCCCCAACCGATCGTGACCCATTACCAGCGCAAGCGGATCAACTCGCCCAACGATATTGCGGTCGCGCCCGACGGCGCGATCTGGTTCACCGATCCGACCTTCGGGATCATCATGCCCAACCAGGGCGCGCTCGCCGAGCCCGAACTCGACCATCGCAGCGTGTATCGTCTTGATCCGCAGACGGGCGATCTGAAGCGGACGGCGGATTTCGAGCAGCCGAACGGTCTAGCTTTCACCACCGATGGGGCGACGCTCTACGTGTCCGACACCTCGCTTTCCCTCGGCGAGGTTCCCGGACACAAGGCAGGCACGAAACACGAGATCATCGCCTTCGACGTGGGTGAGGGCGGCACGCTTTCGAACCGCCGCTTCTTCTGCCACACCGATCATGGCTATCCCGACGGATTTGCGGTCGATGCGCGCGGCTGGGTGTGGACGAGCGCGGCGGACGGCGTGCATATCTGGTCTGCCGAGCGGTGCAAGCTGGGCTTCGTGCCGACGCCCGTGGTTGTCTCAAATTGCGTCTTTGGGGGCGCGGGCCGACGGCGGCTGTTCCTTGCCGCAACACAATATTTGTTCGCGATCGACCTTATCGGCTGAACTGATGGAGATGGCCGTCGGGATCGCGGATCAGCGCGTCGACATTCGACCGCCAGACGATGCGGGTGGCCGCGACATCGTCGTTCGAAAGAGGACCAAGCGTGCGACCGACGGGATGGCGATATCCGAGCATTTCCACATGCGGCGGCTTGACAGAAGGGTTCAGCGGCACGACGTCGACTTCGACCCCGTCGAGACCGTCGAGCGCATCTTGCGTTGGGCCGTGATTGATTGTCGCCCGCGCCTGGCTCAGCCCGCGAGAGGTATAGAAACGGCGGCTGGCCGCCACATCGCTGACCGAGATCGCGCTGTGGCCGATCCCCATGACGCCGGTTCCCTTCCAGTCGGGACGGGCGCCCCGCGGGAATTGGAGGAATTCGAGCGGATGACCTTCGGGATCCCGGAATTTGATCGAGGTCACTCCGCCAGCGGACTTGGGAAGCGGGACCGGGCCCTCGCGGCTGATCGGCGTGGCGCCGGCGTCGCATGCGCGACGCCACGCGGCTTCGGCATCGTCCGTGACGAGCGCGAGGTGCTGGAACACAAGATCGCAGGCAGTCGCATCGCCCGGATAGGGACGACCGGGATGGTCGAAGCTTTCCAGATCCACACGGCTTCGGCCGAGCGACATTGCTAGGCGCGAACCGGTGCCGAGAGGCCGAGCAGTTTCATGTCCGCAACGGGAATGCGCGCCGCCTCGCCCACGTCGAAACCGATCTCGCGGTAAAAGACGGCCAACCGCGCCGGCTCAGCGGCAACGAGTCGAAACCCAACGATCGCCTGAAAAATCAGGTCAGATGACATGGCGCACGTTTCGGATCGACTTGGAGTTGGACGCTCATCAAACAGCAGGGTTCGTCGCCGATCGTGCCCGACCTGTGGCCTTTTTTGCCATCGGTTTCGGTGCAGCCCTGATCCTCCCCGAACGAGAAGTCACCGGGCCCCTGCTCGATTCGCATGCCGTCCATGCTTTCGATCCACCAGCGGCCGGCCAGCACGACGATCCATTGCGGAGCCGGATTCTCGTGCCAGTCGCCGACCCAGCCGACGGGCTGCACGGTGAAAACGACGGTCGCCTCGCTCCGCTCCATCTGGTCATTCCACTGGGGATCGGCGGGGCCGACACCCTTGAGCACGAAGTCGGTCAGCACGCATTGCGATTGATGGCTCACTCCCTGGGCGTCGACATAGAGATGCGAATAGGGAACGGAGGGTTTGGGCCCCGCTTTATCGGCCTGATCGCTCATGGATAAACTCCATACGGGTGACTGGAGGCGAAGGGGGCATGGAGGAAAGGCGCGAGCCCCGTCCCGTCCGTGCCGATGACGATCAGCAGGAAGCCCGCGCCAAGCGATAGATTCTTCAGGAAATCCCACAGCAGGGTGCGGCCCTTCCCGTCGGGTTCGGACCAGAAGTCGCCCTGCGCCCAGAATTGTTTGTAAAGAACCGGGGTGCGGTGGTAGCCCTCCGGCAGGGGTTATTTCGCCTCGACCTCGATAGTGGCGCGCTACACCTGCTCGCGCCCCCGCCATTCGACCCGGCGCTGTTTCGCTTCAATGAAGGCGCCTCCGACGCCAACGGCCGATTCTGGATCGGCGTGATGTTCGATCCGCTGAAAGGATCGGCGTCCGGTCAGCCGGGAAAGCTCCACAGTTTCACTTTCGCGGAAGGCCTTCGTGAGGAACCGGACACCGCCGAGCTGCATAATGGCATGGCCTGGAGTCGCGACGGCAGGACCTTCTTCCTGTCGCACAGCAATTCAGGATCTTCGCATTCGACTACGAGGAGAATGGGGGCGCCATCTCAAACCGCCGGCTCGTCGCAACTGTCCCCGCCCAACTCGGCATTCCCGATGGCGCCGCCGTGGACACGGAAGATGGTGATTGGGCGGCGCTTCATGGCGGCGGCAAGCTTCGCCGCTTTCACTCCGACGGCTCGGTCGACCGCGACATCGACCTACCCGTCAGCCAGCCCACGATGCCCGCCTTCGCGGGTGAGGCCCTCGCCACCCTCTACATCACGAGCGCGTCGGATCACATGAGCGAAGAGGCGAGGGCAAGGGAGCCACACGCGGGGGGGCTCTTTCGCCTCGACGCGGGGACACGCGGGGTCGCGCGGTCCTTTCT
>JBAUXQ010000435.1:0-2931 GCA_049584355.1 Roseiarcus sp.
CGGCGACAAGAAGATCGAAGTGATCAAGGAAGTGCGCGCCATCACCGCGCTCGGCCTGAAGGAAGCCAAGGACCTGGTCGAGGCAGCGCCGAAGCCGGTCAAGGAAGGCGTAAGCAAGGAAGAGGCCGAGAAAATCAAGGCCGCGTTGGAAAAGGCGGGGGCGAAGGTCGAGCTCAAGTAATGGGCGACCCGCCCTCAGGGGCTCGGGCGACAAAGAAACGGACGGTCCCGGCCATCGGCCTGGGGCCGTTCCGGCGTTTCCAATAAGGGTTGCGGGGTGAGCATCGTCAACCGGCGGCAAGAGCATTTGGGGCCGCTGGGGGCGAGGCATGAAGTGAGAAGGGGCGTCGTCGGCGACGCCCTGGCAAGACCTGCCGACGATCCGCCCCGCGCCCTGGCGCGCACGGACCACGCACGGCGGGCAAGCGAGCTTTAGAGGAGCGACATGGCGCAGACATTCACCGGCCGCAAGCGCGTTCGCAAGGTTTTCGGACACGTCAAGGAAGTCGGCGAGATGCCGAACCTGATCGAGGTCCAGAAGGCTTCGTATGATCAGTTCCTGCTGATGGACCCGCCGAAGGGCGGGCGTCCGACCGAGGGGCTGCAGGCGGTGTTCAAGTCGGTGTTCCCGATCAAGGACTTCGCCGACACCGCCCACCTCGAGTTCGTCAAGTACGAGTACGAAGCGCCGAAATACGATGTCGACGAGTGCCGTCAGCGCGGCATGACGTATGCCGCGCCGCTCAAGGTGACGCTCAGGCTCATCGTGTTCGACGTCGACCCCGAGACCCAGGCCAAGTCGGTCAAGGACATCAAGGAGCAGGACGTCTACATGGGCGACATGCCGCTCATGACCGCCAACGGCACCTTCATCGTCAACGGCACCGAGCGGGTCATCGTCTCGCAGATGCACCGCAGCCCGGGCGTGTTCTTCGACCACGACAAGGGCAAGAGCCATTCGTCGGGCAAGCTTCTGTTCGCCGCCCGCATCATCCCCTATCGCGGCTCGTGGCTCGATATCGAGTTCGACGCCAAGGACATCGTCTATGCGCGCATCGACCGGCGGCGCAAGATTCCGGTGACCTCGCTTCTCTATGCGCTTGGCCTCGACGGCGAGGAGATCCTTTCGACCTTCTATCGCCGCATCGTCTATACGCATCTCAAGGACGGCGGCTGGCGCGTGCCTTTCGACGCCGAGCGGATGAGGGGGGTCAAGGCCTCCGCTGACATTGTCGACGCCGACACCGGCGCGGTCGTGGTCGAGGCCGGCAAGAAATTGACCGTGCGCGCGGCGCGCCTGCTCGCGGAGAAGGGGCTGAAGGCGCTGCGCGCTTCCGACGCCGACCTTTACGGCCAATATATCGCCGAGGACCTCTATAACCCGGAGACCGGTGAAATCTACGCCGAGGCTGGCGAGGAGATCACCGAGAAGTCGCTCGCCCAATTGCTGGAGGCCGGCTTCAAGGAGCTGCCGGTGCTCGACATCGACCACGTCAATATCGGCGCCTATATCCGCAATACGCTCAAGGTCGACAAGAACGCCTCGCGCGAGGACGCCCTGTTCGACATTTATCGTGTCATGCGTCCTGGCGAGCCGCCGACGATCGAGAGCGCCGAGGCGATGTTCCAGTCGCTGTTTTTCGACTCCGAGCGTTACGACCTCTCGGCGGTCGGCCGGGTGAAGATGAACATGCGCCTCGACCTCAATGCGCCCGACACCCAGCGCACCCTGCGCAAGGATGATATCCTCGCGGTGGTCAAGGCGCTGGTGAACCTGCGCGACGGCCGCGGCGAGATCGACGACATCGATCATCTGGGCAACCGGCGGGTGCGTTCGGTCGGCGAATTGATGGAGAATCAATATCGCATCGGGCTATTGCGGATGGAGCGGGCGATCAAGGAGCGCATGTCGTCGGTCGAGATCGACACCATCATGCCGCAGGACTTGATCAACGCGAAGCCCGCGGCCGCCGCGGTGCGCGAGTTCTTCGGCTCGTCGCAGCTGTCGCAGTTCATGGACCAGACGAATCCGCTGTCCGAGATCACCCACAAGCGCCGTCTTTCGGCGCTGGGTCCGGGCGGCCTCACCCGCGAGCGGGCCGGCTTCGAGGTGCGCGACGTGCATCCGACGCACTATGGCCGCATCTGCCCGATCGAAACCCCCGAGGGGCCGAACATCGGGCTCATCAATTCGCTCGCGACCTTCGCCCGCGTC
Source organism: Roseiarcus sp. (assembly GCA_049584355.1). Classification (GTDB taxonomy): domain Bacteria; phylum Pseudomonadota; class Alphaproteobacteria; order Rhizobiales; family Beijerinckiaceae; genus Roseiarcus. Next base: position 2,216 of record JBAUXQ010000435.1, read on the forward strand.
AACAAGTATGGCTTCATTGAATCGCCCTACCGCAAGGTGCGCGAGGGCAAGGTGACCGAGGAGGTCGCGTATCTCTCGGCGATGGAGGAGCAGAAATATTCGGTCGCCCAGGCCGACACCCCGATCGACGCTAGCGGCAAGCTGGTGGGCGATCTCATCGTCTGCCGTCACGCCGGCGACGTGGTGTTCCTGCCGGGCGACCGCGTCGACTACATGGACGTGTCGCCCAAGCAGCTGGTGTCGGTGGCCGCGGCGCTGATCCCGTTCCTCGAGAACGACGACGCCAATCGCGCGCTCATGGGTTCGAACATGCAGCGGCAGGCGGTGCCGCTGGTGCGCTCGGACGCGCCCCTGGTCGGGACGGGCATGGAGGCGATCGTGGCCCGCGACTCGGGCGCGGCGATCGCGGCCAGGCGCGCCGGAATCGTCGATCAGATCGACGCCACCCGCATCGTCGTGCGCGCGACTGAGGAGACCGACGCCGCCAAACCCGGCGTCGACATCTACCGGCTGATGAAGTTCCAGCGCTCGAACCAGTCGACCTGCATCAACCAGAAGCCGCTGGTGAAGGTCGGCGACCGGGTCGAAAAGGGCGACATCATCGCCGACGGCCCCTCGACCGATCTCGGCGATCTGGCGCTCGGCCGCAATGTCCTCGTCGCCTTCATGCCGTGGAACGGCTACAATTTCGAGGATTCGATCCTGCTCTCCGAGCG
>JBAUXQ010000436.1:0-1759 GCA_049584355.1 Roseiarcus sp.
ATGCGGAATTCGATGCGGCGTTCCGGCGGCACTCCGGCGTTGCGCTCGACCATGCCGTTCTGCACTTCGATTGCACAGCGCACGGCGTCGACGACGCTCCGGAACTCAACGATCGAGCCGTCGCCGGTGCGCTTGACGACGCGGCCGCGATGGGCCGCAACCGTTGGCTCGACGAGATCGCTGCGCAGTCCCCTGATACGCGCCAGCGTGCGCTCCTCGTCTGCGCCGGCGAGGCGGCTGTAGCCGACAATATCGGTGACCAGGATCGCCGCGAGCTTTCGCGTCTCGCTCATTGCATGCCTCCAGCGCCGGACACTACCACGCCAGCGGAATCCGGCGAAATTCATCGAGGCGGAGCCGGCCGAACGCCCGGAGACCAGGCGTGCGGCCAATACGCGCTCTTCTGACGGATTTATCATTTACGCGCGGTCGTTGAGGTGTATAAGCGCCGGCAAACCTCAGGTTAACTGAAGGGCGGGGCGGATGTTCAGGCATAGGCGGGCTGGCGAATTCATCGCCATCGTTGGGCTTTCGTTTGTTTTGAGCGCCGGCCTCATATTGTCGGCGCGGGCCGACGACGCCGCGCCTGCCGCCGACGCGGCTCCGAAGGTCGCCGCCAAGGAGGCCGAGCCGGTCACGACCAAGGACCCTGGGATCGCGCTCGACGATCTCGATCTCCTGCTCGAGCCGATGACGGTGGAAGAGATCGGAACCGAGGCGAAGGGCTGGTTTGCGCTGGTCCAGGCCAAGGAGCGCGAAATCTCGGTCGCTGAGCTCGACGTCCGGCGCAAGAATCGCGAAATCGCGCAACTGGAGAAGCAGAAGACGGCCGCAGCCGATCTGGCCAAGGCCACCGAAGAGGTCAAGGCCGCCACGACCGACAAGGATAAGGAGGCGGCGGCCCAGCACCTCGCGGAGGCGCAGAAAAATCTCGCCAGCACGGTGGAAGCCGCGAAGAAAGAGAACGTCAAGGAGGAGAAGAAGGCTGAGGCGACCACGACTGCGATGGCCAAGCAAGCCGATGCAGCGCCTCCGCCCCCTGCCGCCACGGATGCCGGGACAGCGGCGGCCGGCGCGAAGGTCATGCCGGCGGCGAGCGACCAGGACGTGCTGCAGAAAGCAGCCGAAACGGCGGCGAAGAAGTCTGACGGCGCCGGCGACACCGCCAAGGTCGAAAAGGTGGTGGCTGCGGGCGAGAAGGAAGCCGCGGCTGCGGACCAGATCAAGAAGCTGGCCGAATCAGCTCCGGCGGCGGCGGGGACCGCGATGGCGGCGGCGCCTGGCGCAGCGACCGCTGCTGTCGCCGACACCTCGAAAAAGGCCGAAAAGCTGGCCGAGAAGGCCGATGAAGCATCGGCGGCCAAGACCGACGTCAAGGTCCAGCTCGTCGATTACAGCACGCAATTGACCAGCGAGCGCACGGCGCTCGTCGACCGCCTCAAACTGGTCCTGGACAAATGGGAGGCCAAGGGCGGCGACCCCAAGGCCTATCGGCTCTACATCGCCTCGATCGGCGGGATCAAGATCGACGTCTCCGACCGGGCCGCCACCATGGCGCGAATTTCGGCCTGGCTCACCGCCGACGAGGGCGGGCTCCGCTTGGCGCGCGATCTCGCGACCTTCCTCGGCTATATCATCGGCTCGATCATCATCGCCTGGATCGTTCGGATGATCCTGCGCCGGGTCATGAGCAACTCGCACGTGACGTCGCACCTGTTGCGCGACTTTATCATCTCCAGTTCCGGGCGCATCATCGTGC